>JANNAJ010000374.1:0-24614 GCA_031384285.1 Verrucomicrobiota bacterium | reverse complement strand
TCCTGTATCTGCCACATAGACGTTGCCCGCGCTGTCCACGGCCACGCCGCGAGGATGGTTAAACTGCGCGGCGCTCCCTATCCCGTCCGCGCTGCCAGGAATTTCCGTCAAGCCGGCCAGCGTGGTCACAACACCGGCTGGCGTGACTTTGCGGATGGTGCTGTTGCCGGTGTCCGCGACATAGACATTGCCCGCGTTGTCCACTGCCACGCCTTGAGGATAATTAAACTGCGCGTTGCTGCCCGTCCCGTCCACGCTGCCAGCGCCTAGGTCGGAGCTTCCGGCGAGGGTGGTGAAGGTGTAGGGTCCGTAGGTGGTTTGGGCGAGGCCGTGGAGGGCGGTCAAGACCAGCAGCAGCGGGAACAGTGTTCGGGCGAACATTGTCTTCATCACCGATCAACCGCACGCCGCGCCCCGGTTCTTGCAAAAATCTTTTGTGGGCCGGTCGCCGCGCCGTTCCCGAACCCCGTAGGAGACGACGTGAGAAGTCTCTGACTTGGCTTGGCGGCCCCTTTCCTGTGCCGCACCCAAGACCAGATGGAGACTCGCGACCTCGTCTCCTACGCTGGCCGATCGTAGCCGCCGACGTGAGGCGGCGAACGATCCCGTGCGCCCGCAGCGTCCACCTCGTCACCTCGGCGGCTACGGTCGGCGAAACTTCGCTGCAAGATTCCCCCGGTCCGGCCCGGTTGATCGGTGTGTATGAGCAAATCTCCCGATGGTTCCCGTTTACCGGTTCCAGCAGCGCGGTTGTCCGTGCTACTTCCCAGACCGCGCCGATGAACACCGAGGAACCGCTGCCCACGCGACGGAGCCTGCTCGACCGGCTCAAGGACGCCGGCGACCTCGCGAGCTGGGAGGATTTCCACCGCACCTACCGCGGGCTACTCTTCGGCGTGGCCCGGCGCGCGGGGTTGAACGAGCACGAGGCCGGCGAGGCGGTGCAAGACACGCTCATCGCGGTGGCGAAGAAGCTGCCGGACTTCCGCTACGACCCTGGCAAGGACTCGTTCAAAGGCTGGCTGCTCCAGCTCACGCGCTGGAAGGTGGCGGACCAACTACGCAGACGGGCGTCCGCCGGCGAACCGTTGCCGGACGAGGATGACGAGGCTTCCTCTGCGGATCCGCAGGCAGCCCTGCCCGGCGCGCTGCACGGCTTCGATGCTTTGTGGGATGCGGAATGGGAGCGGCACCTTCTCGTCCAAGCGCTCGCCCGCGTGAAGCGGCAGGTGAACCCGGAGCACTACGCCATCTATCACCTGAACGTGATCGAGGAACGTCCGGCGGCGGAAGTGCGGCGCACGCTCGGCGTCGGCACCGCAGCAATCTACCTCGCCAAGCATCGCGTCGGCGCGGCGTTGAGGCGCGAGCTTCTGCGCATGCGCGAGGGCGCGCAGTGAAACGGTAGGCAGAACCGGTGGGCGACTCCTTGGGGCAGCGTTGTCCGGTCGTGGAAATTGACAGCGGCGAGCTCATCTCCTCCAGGGTGCTGAAGTCCTTGGACGGACTGCCACGCGGTGATGCCTTCACGATGCGCCGGGGTCCGCGGAAAACCCGCTTGTTTCGATGGAGGGAGGTGCGCACCTTCGCTCGAAGTCATGCCGTCCGAGACGCTGATCATCGTTCCGACCTACAACGAGCGGGACAACCTCCCGCAGTTGGTGAAGCGTCTCATGGCCCAGACCGTGCCGCTCGACGTCCTGGTCGTGGACGACAACTCGCCCGACGGAACCGGCCGCATCGCGGACGAGATCGCGGCGACCAATCCCCACGTCCACGTCCTCCATCGGCAAGAGAAGAACGGGCTCGGTCGGGCGTACATCGCCGGGTTCGGCTGGGCTTTGTCGCGGGGCTACGAGTTCATCTTCGAGATGGACGCCGATTTCTCGCACAACCCCGCGGACATCCCGAAGTTCTTGGACGCCGCAAAGGAAGGCGATGCCGATCTCGTGCTGGGATCGCGCTACAAGGACGGCATCCGGGTGATCAACTGGCCGCTGAACCGCCTCATCCTCAGCATGGGCGCCGGACAGTACGTCCGGACCATCACCGGGATGCAGGTCAGCGACCCGACCGGAGGATTCAAGTGCTTCCGTAGGCGCGCGCTGGAGAAGGTCGAACTCGGCTCGGTGCGGAGCAACGGGTACAGTTTCCAGGTCGAGCTCACGCACCGCATCTGGCGCCGGGGCGGGAAGATCTCCGAGGTGCCCATCATCTTCACCGACCGTTTCCAGGGCAGTTCCAAGATGTCCAAGGCCATCGTCCGGGAGGCGCTCTGGATGGTCTGGCGGCTCTGGTGGCAGAACGGCCTGCGCCGATCGCCGCGGACCGAGGTCGAGTGACCGGGAGCCGTCGCTTCGTTCTCCCATCGCGACGTCGCGCGGCAACTTTTTGCGATCCGCCGGTCGAGGACGGCAGTTACAGCTTGCACCGAGCAGGTCGGCCAGTATTTTGCGCCCCCGCGCGGGACGGGTTGGTAGCTCAGTGGTAGAGCATCGGCCTTTTAAGCCGTTGGTCGTGGGTTCGATCCCCACCCAACCCACCACGATTTAACGTGACGTCGGACAGCGACGCCGTTAATTCACTCCGCGCGCGCCGCGACCCTATCGTCCAGCGGTTAGGACACCGCCCTTTCACGGCAGTAACCGGGGTTCGAATCCCCGTAGGGTCGCCAATCTTCTTTCGCCCGCGCTGCGGCCCGGGCCCGGCGGAGCGGGCAAAGCCGAGGCAACGCGCGCTTGCCAAAGCGACTTCCCTCCCTAGTCTTCCGCCTCCTTTGTCACAAACCATGTCGTCTTTTGCCATTTCCCTGCTCGCGATGGGCGGTGCCCCCGCCGGTTCGAGCCCCGAGGACCAGAAACGCGCGATGCTGATGCAGTTCGGCATGATCGCGTTCATGATCCTCATCTTCTACGTGATGCTGATCCGTCCGCAGCAGACGCAGGCGAAGAAGCAGGCCGCGCTGCTCAAAGGACTCAAGAAAGGCGACAAGGTCGTCACGTCCGCCGGCATCGTCGGGGTGGTCACCAACGTGGCGGACGACGTGGTCACCGTCCGATCCTCCGAAACCAAGCTCGATCTTCAGAAGAGCTCCATCACCCAGGTCACCGGCCGCGCCGAAGCCTGAACCCGACCCTCCTGGCCTTGCGCGATCCAAACGCCGCGTCCTCCCGTCCCAGCCCATGAACCGTAGCCATCTCTGGAAATTCCTCATCGTCCTGTTCGTCGTCGTCTGGTCGTTCGGCGAGATCTGGCCGCCCAAGGCCCGCAACCTGGTCGACAAGTTCGACGAGATGGCCTCGCCGGTCGCCGGTGACACGAACCTCAACGTCATCGTCGCCCGCGCCCGCGAGCTCGACGGCAAGACGCCGGGGCAGGGGTACAACACGCTGCTCACCGCGATCGGGACGAGCGACATCCGCCGCTACTTCCCGACGAATTTCGTGCGGTTCGCCGGCGAACGGAACCCGACCCGCGCCATCCTCAACCGCGTCCAGCGCGAGGCGGCCGGCAAGTTCAAGCTCGGCCTCGACCTCCAGGGCGGCACCGCCTTCCTGCTCGAGATGGACACGAGCAAAGTGCTCGGCGGCACCAACTCCCTCGCTGCCGCCACGGTGGGCAACTCTTACCTGATGGACCAGGCGGTCTCCGTGCTCCGCCGCCGCGTCGATGCCTTCGGCGTCGCCGAGCCGCTCATCCAGCCCGCCGGCGACAACCGCGTCCTGGTGCAGCTCCCCGGTCTTTCGGAGGCCGACAAGCTCGCTGCCAAGGAGAACATCCAGAAGGCGGCGTTCCTGGAGTTCCGCATGGTGGATCCCGAGATGCAGGAGCATCTCCAGAGCGGCCTCATCCCGCCGGGCTACGAGGTCAAGCAGGAGAAGCTCCACGGCCAAGAGGGCAACGAGATCTACGTGCCGGTCATCGTGCGCAAGACCCCCGAGCGCGGTCTCACCGGCAAATATGTCTCCGGCGCCCACGTCACGCGCGATCCGCTGACCGGCAAGCCCGAGATCGCCTTCACGCTCAACACCGAGGGAGCCCAGATCTTCGCCGACGTCACCCGCCAGAACGTCGGCCAACGGCTCGCGATCATGCTCGACGGTGAAGTGGTGTCCGCGCCGAACATCAACGGGGTCATCCCCAGCGGCAGCGGCCAGATCACCGGAAGCTTCAGCGAGAAGGAGGCCTTCGAGCTGGCCACCGCGCTGCAGAACCCGCTCCAGACCCCCCTCCGCATCATCGACGAACGCAGCGTCGACCCGTCCTTGGGCGACGACTCCATCAAGAGCGGCATCCGCGCCTCGGTCTACGGCACGGTGGCCGTCGCCCTGTTCATGCTGGTGTACTACCTCCGCGCCGGTCTCGTGGCCAACGTCGCGCTGCTGACGAACATCCTCGTGCTGCTCGGCATCATGTGCTCGCTGAAGGTGACCTACACCTTGCCCGGCATCGCCGGCATCGTGCTCACCGTCGGCATGGCGGTCGACGCCAACGTGCTCATCTACGAGCGCATCCGCGAGGAGCTGGCCAAGGGCAAGTCGATGCGTGGCGCGCTCTCGGCCGGTTATGACCGGGCGTTCGCGACCATCTTCGATTCGCACATCACCACGTTGATCTCGTCGGTGATCCTCATCGCTCTCGGCACGGGCGCGGTGAAGGGCTTCGGCGTCTCGCTGACCATCGGTGTCGCGGTGAGTTTGTTCACCGCGTTGGTGGTCACCCGGCTGATCTTCGACTTCCTGCTCGCCCGCGGGATGCTGAAGTCGCTGCCGATGCTGCACCTGATCAAGTCGTCGGACATCGATTTCATGAAGCTGCGCAAGGTCGCCTTCTCGGTCTCCTGGGCGGTCATCATCGTCGGCCTCGGCTACGGCATCTTCGTCCGCGGATCCAACCTGCTCGGCGTCGAGTTCGCCGGCGGCGAGAGCTACACCTACTCGTTCGCGCAGCGCGTGGATGTCGACAAGGTCCGCGCGACGGTCACCGAGCTGAAGTTCGGCGAGCCGCAGGTCGGCTATCAAAGGGACTTCAGCACCGGCAAGCAGAGCCTCCGCGTCGCGGTCGGCGTCGACACCCAGGCCCTGAAGGACGGAAAACCGAGCGTCCGCACCGAACAGGTGGAGGCGGCGCTGAAGAAGTCCTTCCCCGAGGCGAAGTTCTCCCGGATCTCGACCGAGCAGGTCGGTCCGACCGTCGGCCAGGAGATCCAGAAGTCCGCGATCATCGCCTTCTTGTTGTCGCTCTTCGGCATCCTGGTCTACGTCGCCTTCCGCTATGAGTTCAGCTTCGCCGTCGGTGCCGTCATCGCCGTCATCCACGACGTGTTGATGACCATCGGTTGCTACTGCCTCACCGGGCTGCTCGGCGAGGGACGCCAGTTCAACGCGACGTTCGTCGCCGCCGTGCTCACCATCGTCGGCTTCTCGATCAACGACACGATCGTCATCTTCGACCGCATCCGCGAGGACCTGAAGCTCGGCGTCCCGGGTTCGTTCAAGGACCTCGTGAACCGCGCGCTGAACGAGACCCTCAGCCGTACCATCATCACCTCCGGCACCGTGTTCATCGCGACGATGTCGCTGTACCTGTTCGGCGGCGGCCCCATCAACGACTTCGCGTTCACGTTCTTGGTCGGCATCATCACCGGCACCTACTCGTCCATCTACATCGCGAGCGCGTTCGTGCTCTGGTGGCACAAGGGCCAGCGCCCGACCATCGGGATGAACCTTGCGCCCACCACCGATGCCGCGGCCGGGGCTTTGCCGGCCAACGGCTGATCGCGGACATCTCCTCGACGGCCCGCCTCTCCCGAGGCGGGCCGTTTTCTTTTAGGACGGGCCGTCGCGGCGGAAGGGTCCGTCCGCCGCTTGCCGCTCGCCTGGAGAAGGCCCCGGGGGCATCCTCGAAGCATGGAAACGGGACCCGGTCGCAGCCACGATGTCGTCATCGATCCAGGATCGCGCGAAGCCATCGGGCGCCTGTTCCGCGGAGACCGGTTCCGGTTCGAGTTCGGCATGCGGCGCGGCGACGACCGGTGGTTCGCCCCGACGCCGACGGAGCATCCGGCGCTCGACGAGCGACGGCGTTGGTTGGCCGACACGCCGGATGACTGCGTCCTATGGAGGCCCGAAGCGGCACCGGTCTTCGCGGAGATGCTCGAGCTCTTCGGACCTTCCGAGGGGCCCGCGGATCCGGCCGGCTTGGCTCGTCTCGCTGCCCGATGGGAACCGGATTTCCTCCTGCTGCGGCGTGATGGCGACGGAGAAGCCCGCTTGGCCGGCGGCGCGGTCTGCTTCCCGTCGTCGTGGACACCGTCGGAGAAACTCGGCCTCACGGTGGACGCCATCCACTCACCGGTGCCGACGGTGAACGCCGAGCTCGGGGCGCGGATCCGCACGTTCCTCGCGAGACTGCCCGAGGGCGCTGTGTTCGAGCGCGAGAACTGGGGCCTGGCCGCGGTCCCCGACATGAACATGCATCCGCGGCTCGGTCTCCCGAGACTCGGAGCCGGGACACCTTTGGAGCAGGTCTGGCTGCGTCTGGAACGCCAGGCGTTCCGCGCGCTGCCGCGGTCGGGCGGCGTGCTCTTCATCATCCGGCTGACGGTGCATCCGCTGGAGGAGGCGTTGGCGGATCCCGAGGTGCGGGCCGGCTTCGTCCGGGCGTTGGCGACGATGCCGGATGAGATCGCCGCCTACAAAGGCGTGGCCGCTGTGCGGGCCGGGCTTTGCCGCCGGCTCGGAGCACAGCCTTGAACGGCCGGACTAGGCGCTTGCCGCGGCGTCGTCCGATCGTTGTCATCGCGCCGCCCCGTCCCGTCGGATGAACCGCCGCATGCCACGCCGCCATGCCCTTGCCGGGCCCGGAGTGCCCGCGTCGGCGCCGCTCGCCGGGTGCGTCCCGACCGCTGCCCATCCTTGATCCAACCATCGCATGACCCTTGAACGTTCTCCTTTCGGGATCCTTCCCGACGGATCTCCGATCACCCTCCACACCTTCAGGAACCGGCGGGGGACGACGCTCAAAGTGATGGACTACGGTTTGATCATCACCGAGCTCCATGTCGCGGACCGCGCGGGCCGCATCGGCAATGTCGTCCTCGGTTTCGACAACTTGCCGCGCTATCTCGCGGGGCATCCGTTCTTCGGCGCGATCGCCGGACGCGTGGCTAACCGCATCGCCCAAGGCGCGTTCACGCTCGATGGCCGGACCTACCAGCTCGCGACCAACAACGGTGTGAACCATCTGCACGGAGGCAAGGTCGGCTTCGACAAGAAGCGCTGGTCCTTCGTCGAGGAGGAGACCACCTCGGAGTTCTCGCGCGTCCGCTTCAGCTACTTGAGCGTCGATGGCGAGGAGGGTTATCCCGGCGACCTCGGGATCCAGGTCGACTACATCCTCACCGAAGATGACCAGGTGCGGATCCGTTACCACGCGACGACCGACAAGGCGACGCCGATCAACCTGACGAACCACAGCTACTTCAACCTCGCCGGGAAGGGGACCATCCACGGCCATGAACTGCAGCTCACCGCGTCCCGGTACACGCCGGTGGACGGAGGCTTGATCCCGACCGGTGAACTGGCCCCCGTGGCCGGCACCGCGCTGGATTTCACGGAACCGCACTCCATCGGCGAGCGCATCGAGCTGACGGGCCTCAAGCCGACCGGCTACGACCACAATTTCGTCCTCGACGACGGCGGCAGGTCGATCGCCCTCGCGGCGCGGGCCGTCGAGCCGGAGAGCGGGCGCGTCCTGGAGGTGCTCACCGACCGGCCCGGGATCCAGCTGTACACGGCGAACTTCCTTCCCGCCGACGGGATCGAATGCACGGGCGGCGTGAAGCTGGGCCGCCATGGCGGCTTCTGCCTCGAGACGCAGAATTTCCCCGACGCGATCAACAAGCCGGGCTTCCCCGAGGCCGTCCTCCGGCCCGGTGAAGCCTACGACACCACCACGGTCTTCCGGTTCGGCACGCGCTGACCCGGGCCGGGCTCAGCGGAGGGACGCCGCGATGGCTTCCGCGGCTTTCGCGGGATCCGGAGCGGCGGTGATGGGGCGTCCCACCACGAGCCATGAAGCGCCCGCGGCGATGGCGTCCTGAGGACTCAAGGTCCGTTTCTGGTCGTCGGCCTTCTCGGCGCCCGTCCGGATGCCGGGCGTGACGAGCTGCATCTCGGCCGGGAGGATCTTCCGGAGCATCTGGAGCTCGAGCGGCGAGCACACCAGGCCGCGGAGCCCGGCGCCGGCGGCCGATCGCGCGAGCCGCTCGACCTGCTTGGCGACGTCCGTCTCGCCGCCGAGTTCGGCCAAGGCCGCGCGATCCATGCTGGTCAGGACGGTGACGCCAAGAACGAGCGGGGCAGGACGGCCCAGTTCTTTCGCGGTGATCTGGGCGGATTGCTCGGCCGCGCGCATCATCTCCGAGCCGCCGCTGCAATGGATGGTGAGCATCTGCACGTCGAGGCGCGTCGCGGACGCGACGGCCTTGGCGACGGTGTTCGGGATGTCGTGGAACTTGAGGTCGAGGAACACGCTCGCCCCGGTCGCGCGGAGCTGGCGGACGATCTCGGGCCCGGCGGCGACGAAGAGTTCTTTGCCCACCTTGAAGGCGCCGACGTGCGGCGCGACCGAGCGGGCGAGCTCTACGGCCTGGGCGGCGGACGGCACGTCGAGGGCGACGATGATCGGGTTTCGCATCGGCGGATTGTCCCGGGAGCCGGCCGCTGCTGGCAACCCGGAAGCTCCCGGTGCGCGGAGCGGTCCATCGCGCGGTGCCGGTGCCGGCAAGATCCGGGGGGCGACAATTGCTTTGACGACCGGGCGCGCGAGGAACAGAAAGCGCGGTCCCCTCCTCGCGTATCCACTCCACGGATCTCTCATGAATCCTACCTACATCCTTCGGTCGTTGCGTCGCTGGTCCGTACTGGCCGCGGTGCTCCTCGCGTCCGCTGTCCAGGCCAAGGTCCTCGACAATTTCGATGCGGCCCAGCGCACCGGCTGGGAAGACGCCAATCCGGGCGGCCTTCCCCTTGCCGGTGGCAAGCAGGCCGATGGCAAGTTCACCTTCACCCTGCCCGCGCTCGGCCAGTCGTTCTTCGTGAGCAGCAAGAAGACGTCCGAGACGTTCGAGCTGAAGGAGGGACGTACGATCGAGTACCGCGTCGACCTCGTGCACGGGCAGGGACCGGATTCGTTCGCGATCCTGGCGTTCATCCCCCAGGCCACCGGACCGAACACGCTCGCCGGCTACGGCATCGCCAAGTCGGAGACCGACATCCTGGTGACCAAGGGGATCAACAAGTACTTCTTCAGCGACAATCCCACCCCCGCCATCAAGAACGACAACGTGACGTTGGTGCTGACCCTCTCGGTGAAGGGCGGCAACGTGACCATCCGTTCGCGGGTCCTCGACAAGGACGCCGGCGACAAGGTGATCTTCGAGAAGGTCTTCGTGGACACGCCGGCCGCGGATGTGATGTCCGACGGCAAGGACGAACCGCCCGCGCCGTTCGTCAACCTGACCGGCAACTTCGTGCTCTACCTCTACGCGGACGGCGGCAAGGACCCTGCCGGCTACCAGGTCGTCTACGACAAGGCCGAGACGTTCGTCGTCGACCAGGTGGTGCTCGATGATTTCGACGCGTCCGCCCGGGCGGGATGGGAAGACGCCAATCCCGGCGGGCTGCCGCTCGCGGGAGGCAAGCAGGCCGATGGCAAGCTCACCTTCAACCTCCCGGCGCTCGGGCAGCCGTTCTTCGTGTCCAGCAAGAAGACGACGAAGACGTTCGAGCTCACCGAGGGCACGCGCCACGAGTTCTCCGTCGACCTCGTGCACGGGCAGGGGCCGGATTCGTTCGCGATCCTGGCCTTCATCCCGCAGGCGACCGGACCGAACACGCTCGCCGGCTACGGCATCGCCAAGTCGGAGACCGACATCCTGGTGACCAAAGGGATCAACAAGTACTTCTTCAGCGAGAACCCGACGCCCGCCATCAAGAACCAGAACGTCCGCCTCACGTTGGCGCTCACCGTGCGGGACGGCAATGTCACCTTCCGCGCCCGGGTGCTGGACAAGGACGACGGCGACAAGGTGATCTTCGAGAAGGTGTTCGTGGACACCCCGGTGGCCGACGTGATGTCCGATGGCAAGGACGAGCCCCCGGCGCCCTTCACCAATCTGACGGGGAACGTAGTGCTCTATCTCTACGCCGACGGCGGCAAGGATCCCGCAGGTTATCAGGTGGTGTTCGACAACCTGGTCGCCAGCGCGCCGCCTGCGGCGGCCAACGAACCGCCCATCATCACCGAGGTCGCGCCTTCGGCCGGTGCCAACTTCCTGCCGGCCAGCACCGCGTTGACGTTCAAGGTCAGCGATGACAAGCCCGTTCCCGACACCGGCATCAAGGTCGTGCTCAACGGTGTCGCCTACACCTCGGCGAACGGGCTGAAGCTCGGCGCCGCGGGCCCGGTCCGCACCGCCACGCTCGGCGGTTTCGCGGCGGACAGATCGTTCTCCGGCGAGATCAGCGTCACGGATTCCGAGGCGGTCACGCGCACGGCCGCGGTGTCCTTCGACACGTTCTCGGCATCGGTCCGGACCGTCGAGATCGAGGACTACAACTTCGAGGCAGGCGGTTATCTCGACCGGCCGGTCCGCACCGTCGAAGGCGGCGGCATCGCTCCCGACTCCTACACCGACCGCGTCGGGACGCCGGATGTCGATTTCTCCGACACGCGCACCGCGGTCAGCCCTGCGGACGCGCTGTACCGCACTTCGGACCCGATCCGCACCGCCCACTCGCTCGATCGGCGTCGCGCGGAGTTCGACCCCGGCCTCGAGGTCTTCGACCACGACGTCGGCGACCTGGCCACGGGTGAATGGATGAACTACACCCGCGTGTTCGCGCCCGGTTCCTACGAGGTCTATCTGCGCGAAGCGGTCGTGAACCTTGCCCAGGCCGACAGCGTGCTCGAAGAGGTCACCAGCGAACCGAACCGTCCCGACCAGAAGGTCCGGCTTCTCGGCTCGTTCCTCGGTCTCACCAGCGGCTTCACCTCGAAGAACGTCCCGCTCACCGACGGTGCCGGGCTCAACAAGGTCGTCCTCCGGCTCTCCGGAAAGAAGACGCTCCGGTTGCGCCAGGTCACGGCGGACACGGACACGGGCAGCCGTCTCCTGAACTACCTCGCGTTCGTGCCGGTCGCCGATGCCGGCGTCCAGCGCGCGACCGTCACCTCGCTCGCTCCCGCCAACAACTCGGTCGCGCAGACCGCCGCGCCCAAGGTGGAGGCGGTCGTCCAGAACCGCGACACCTCGGTGGTCGCGGGCTCGTTGAAGCTCTCCATCGAAGGCGTCACCGTCGCCGCCGTGGTGACCGCCAAGCCGGACGGCGCGACGGTAGCCTACGTCTTCCCGAAGCTTCCGCCGCGAGATGTCGTGCAGCACGCGCGCCTCGTCTTCTCGGACAACGAAGGCGTCTCGCAGACGAACGACTGGAGCTTCACCGTGAGCTATCTCCAGCTCGATCCGGCGACGCGCCTCGCCGGTCCCGGCCCGGAGCGCGGCTTCAAGATCCACGCGACGCAGGCGACGGAGCAAGGCGAGAACAACCTCGAACGCGCCGAAGCGCAGCTCGCCGCGGGTTCCACCATCACCAAGGCGTACGATGTCAGCGGGGTCGAACCGCTGGTGAACTTCTCCCAGAACGCGATCGACGGCGGCACCGACGGCTATTTCGACGGCGACGCCCCGATCCCCGGACAGACCGCGGAGACCGGTAACGACAACATCGCGATGGAGGCGCTGACGTTCCTTGAGCTGCCGGCCGGTGTGGTCCGCTTCGGCGTGCGCTGCGACGACGGCTACAAGATCGCCAGTGCCGCCCGGCCCGACGCCTCGACGGTTCCGCTCGCCTTCCATAACGGCGGCCCGGCCGACGAGACCTTCGACGTGGTCGTGCCGCAGGCCGGCGTCTACCCCTTCCGTCTCGTCTGGTACGAGCGCGGCGGCGGCGCCCACCTCGAGTGGTTCACCGTCGACCCGATCGAGGGTTTTCGGAAGTTGGTCAACTCTCCGGTCGGGATCCGGGCCTACACCTCCGCGGTGGCGACCAGCGGCCCTGTGCTGCTGGTCTCGGACAACGTCGCCGGGCCCTACCTGCCGGCGAGCGGTGCCCGCGCGGATGCGGCCGCGAAGACGCTCACCGTGCCGATCTCAGGGACGCCCGCCGCGGCGTTCTATCGGGTGCGGTCCGACAACCCGGTCGCGATCTCCAAGGTCGAGCGCGTCGGCGACGACCTGGTGGTCCGCTATCAGTGAGCGGATTCGTTTGAACAGGGCCGGACACTTGCCCGAGTGTCCGGCCTTTCTATCGCCATGTCTGAACCTATCCGCCGCGGAGTCGTCGCCGCACTCTGGACCCCGACCGATGCCGCCGGGCGCCTGATCGAGACCGCGCTTGCCGACCACCTCTCGTTCCTCGGCTCCGCCAAGGTCCACGGCGTGCTGGCGCTGGGCAGCACCGGCGAGTTCGTCCATCTGGCGGAGGCGGACCGCATCCATCTGCTCCACAAGGCCGTGGAGCTCGGCGGCGGACTGCCCGTCCTGGCGAACGTGAGCGACGTGAGCCCGGCGGTGGCCTGCCGCATCGCCAAGGCCGCGGCCGACGCCGGTTGCGCGGGGATCGCGGTGCTGCCGCCGTGGTATTTCCCGCTCAGCCAGGACGACCAGCTGGAGTTCTTCCTGCGCGTCGCAGACGCCGCGGACCTGCCGGTCTGCCTCTACAATTTTCCCGAGCGCACCGGCAACCGCATCGCGCTCGGGACCATCGCCGCGTTCGGCGCCCGCGCCCGGCTGGTCGCGGTGAAGCAGAGCGGCGCCGAATGGTCCTATCACCAGGAGCTCATCGCCCTGGGGCGCGAGAAGGATTTCTCCGTGTTCACCGGCGCCGAAACGCGGTTCGCGGAGGCGCTGGCGCTCGGTTGTTCCGGTTGCATCAGCGGGCTGGCGAACGTCCTGCCGGAAGCCTTGGTCGAGGTCTTCGCTGCCTCGGTGTCGGGCGCGGATCCCTCGGTGCCGATGTCGCTGCTCCAGCGCGCCGGAGCGTTGTGCGGATCGGTGAACTTCCCGCTCGATGTCGCGGCCGCGATGCGTGCGCGCGGCTTCGAGGCCGGAGAACCCAAGCAGGCGATCTCGGCCGAGACCGCCGTGAAGTGCGCCCAGCTGACCAACGACCTGCGGCTTCTCTTCCAAGGGGCCGGACTTCCGTGACCGCTCCCGCCGCGACCTCCGGGCGACGGCCCGCGACGACCGCCTACCGCTGGGGCGTCGTCGGCATGTTGTGGCTGGTGTGCTGCTTCAACTACGCGGACCGCCAAGCGATCTCGGTGGTGTTCCCGCTGCTCACGGAGGAGTTCGGCTTCGACAAGCAACAGCTGGGGCTCATCGCGTCGGCGTTCATGTGGGTCTACGCCGGCGCGGCGCCGCTCGCGGGCTGGGCCGGGGACCGCTTCCAACGCCGGCACCTGATCCTCGGCGGATGCCTCTTCTGGAGTTTCGTGACGCTGACGACGGCGTGGTGCGGGAAGCTCTGGCAGTTCGTCACCGTCCGGGCGCTGGAAGGCTTCGGCGAGACGTTCTATTTCCCGGCCTCGATGTCGTTGGTGAGCGCGTACCATGGCGCCCGCACGAGGTCCCGCGCGATGGCCGTCCACCAATCGAGCGTGTACGTCGGCACCATCGGCGGCAGCTGGCTCGGGGCGGTGCTCGCCGAACGGCACGGTTGGCGGACAGGGTTCTATCTTTTCGGCGGCGCCGGGATGGTGCTGGCGGTGATCTTGTACGCGCTGCTGAGGGAACCGGCCCGCGACGAGGGCGAGGCGGAACCCGGGGGATCGCCGGCCGCGGCGGACGGCGCCCCGCCGAAGTTCTCCGAGACGTTGCGTTTCTTGTTGGGCCACCCGTCGGCGCGGCTGCTCCTGCTCGGGTTCGTCGGGGCGAATTTTGTCGCGACGCTGTTCCTCGTGTGGACGCCCACGTTCCTCATCGAAAAGTTCGGTTTCAAGCTGGGTGCCGCCGGTTTGAGCGCGACGGTGTTCATCCACGCCGCGAGCGCGTTGAGCGCGCCGCTGTCCGGTTGGTTGGCCGATGTCTGGACCGCCCGGCGGCCCGGCGGCCGGATGCTCGTCCAAGCGGTCGGCATGGCGGTCGGGGCCGGATTCGTCGGCCTGGTGGGCTGGACCACGGACAAGATGACGTTGCTGTTGGCGATGACCGCGTTCGGTCTCTGCAAGGGCTGCTACGACGCGGGTATCTTCGCCTCGCTCTACGACGTGGTGCCGGCGCGTTCGCGGGCGACGGCGGCAGGCGTGATGAACACCGTCGGCTGGACCGGCGGCGCGCTGGGTCCGCTCTACGCCGGCTGGATGGCGAAGCACGCGGGGCAGGGGAGCGAGGTCGCCAACATGAGCCTCGCGGTCTCGCTCTGCGGTGGAATCTACGTCGTCGTCGCCGTGCTGTTGGTGTTCGCGGCCCGGAGCGCACGGACCGGTCCGTCGGCCGCGGGGCCATCGTCCATCCTCCCGGTCTGAGCCGTCGGGCGGGCCGGCCCGTTTCCCGGCAACTTCCCCCTTCCCACCCGGACGCACGGCCCTATCTTCCGCGGACTTTCGTACAGATGGACGCCGCCCATATCCGCAATTTCAGCATCATCGCCCACATCGACCACGGCAAGACGACCTTGTCGGACCGCCTGCTCCACCGCACGGGGACGGTGGCCACGCGCGACATGTCCGCGCAGATGCTCGACGCCATGGACCTCGAGAAGGAGCGCGGCATCACCATCAAGGCGCATCCGGTCACGATGCTCTACAAGGCGAAGGACGGGGAGACCTATGAGCTCAACCTCATCGACACGCCGGGTCACGTGGATTTCGCGTACGAGGTCTCGCGGTCGCTGGCCGCCTGTGAAGGGGCCGTGCTCATCGTGGACGCGGCGCAGGGCGTCGAGGCGCAGACCGTCGCCAACGTCCACCTGGCGATGAAGCAGCAGCTCACCATCATCCCGGTCATCAACAAGATCGACCTGCCGCACGCCAACATCCCGCAGGCCAAGCAGCAGCTCGAGGACATCCTCGCCATCGACGGCGAGGGCGCCATCCCGGCGAGCGCCAAGGAAGGCATCGGCATCGAGGAGATCCTCGAAGCGATCGTCGCCCGTGTGCCGCCGCCCAAGCCGACTGGCGAGCGGTCGCTCCAGGCGCTGGTGTTCGACAGCTACTTCGACACCTACAAGGGCGTGGTCATCCTCGTTCGCGTGTTCAACGGGGAGCTGAAGCCCGGCATGCAGGTCCGTCTGCCGTACTCCGACAAGGTCGTCGAGGTGAAGGAGGTCGGCTCCTTCAACCCGAAGCCCTACACCCGCGAGAAGCTCGAGTGCGGCGAGACCGGCTACATCACGGCGAACATCAAGACCCCCAAGGAGGTCAAGGTCGGCGACACCATCACCGACCATCGCATCCCGTCGCCGCCGTTGCCCGGGTTCCAGGAGATCCATCCGATGGTGTTCTCGGGCATCTACCCGATCAACACGGCGGACTACGAGGGCCTCAAGGCGAGCGTCGCCAAGCTCCAGCTGAACGACTCCGCTTTCGTGTTCCAGAGCGAGAGCTCGGCCGCGCTCGGGTTCGGCTTCCGCTGCGGCTTCCTCGGGCTGCTCCACATGGAGATCATCCAGGAGCGCCTCCGCCGGGAGTACGACATGGACATCATCGCCACCTACCCGAGCGTGGTGTACCAGGTGAGGCTCACCGACGGGACGGAGAAGATCGTGGACAACCCTGCGTTCATGCCGGACGCGACCTTCATCGACGAGATCCGCGAGCCCATGGTGAAGGCCTTCGTGATGTGCCCGAACGAGAACATCGGCGACATGATGTCGCTCATCTCCGAGAAGCGCGGCGACCTGAAGCACACCGAGACGCTCGACCCGCGGCGCGTCATGCTCACGGCCGACATCCCGATGAACGAGATCCTCATCGACTTCCACGACCGGATCAAGTCCATCACCCGCGGCTTCGGCTCGATGGACTACGAGCCGGGCGAGTACCGCGCGAGCGACATGGTGAAGCTCGACATGCTCGTGAAC
The DNA here is from genome assembly GCA_031384285.1 of Verrucomicrobiota bacterium. Taxonomy (GTDB): domain Bacteria; phylum Verrucomicrobiota; class Verrucomicrobiia; order Limisphaerales; family UBA9464; genus CAIVQB01. The sequence goes on along the minus strand of JANNAJ010000374.1, from coordinate 8,466 downwards.
GGCGAGCCGATGGACGCCTTCTCCTGCATCGTCCACCGCTCCAAGGCCGAGTTCCGCGGCCGGGCGCTGTCCGCGAAGCTCAAGGAGGTCATCCCCAAGCAGCAGTTCGTCATCGCCATCCAGGCGGCCATCGGCGGCAAGATCATCGCCCGCGAGTCCGTCAGCGCCATGCGCAAGGACGTCACCGCGAAATGCTATGGCGGCGACATCAGCCGCAAACGGAAGCTCCTCGAGAAGCAGAAGGAAGGTAAGAAGCGGATGAAGAGCATCGGCTCGGTGAACATCCCGCAGGAGGCCTTCATCGAGGTCCTCAAGGCCTAGCATCCGACCGGCGAAGGACATGCTCGAGCATCTCTTCACGCAGAACCGCGAATGGGCCCGGGCGATCAGCACCCGCGACCCGCAGTTCTTCCGGAAGCTCTCCGAGCAGCAGGCGCCGGAATACCTGTGGATCGGCTGCGCGGACAGCCGCGTGCCGGCCAACGAGATCGTCGACCTCCTGCCCGGCGAGCTCTTCGTCCACCGCAACGTGGCGAACCTGGTCATCCACACCGATTTCAACTGCCTCTCCGTCATCGAGTACGCGGTGGCCGTGCTCCGGGTGAAGCACATCATCGTCTGCGGCCATTACGGCTGCGGCGGCGTCCGGGCGGCGCTCCAGGACCGCCGGCTCGGCCTCATCGACAACTGGCTCCGCCATATCCGCGACGTCCGCCAGCGCCATCGCGCCGAGCTCGACGCCCTCCCTTCCGAGGATTCCCAGGTCGACCGCCTCTGCGAGCTCAACGTCGCGGAACAGGTCTTGAACGTTTGCCAGACCACGATGGTCCAGAGCGCGTGGGAAGAAGGCCGGAAGCTGGAGGTCCATGGCTGGATCTACTCGTTGCAGGACGGCTTGCTTCGCGACCTGGCTGTCGGTGTCTCGGACGCCGCCGGGGCGCAGGCCCTCCTCCTCCGCCACCACTGAAGCACATGCATCTGTTCCGTTGGCTCTTCTCCCGCACCGTCCGCAAGGCCGGCGAACTGGGCGACACCGTCCAGAAGATCCTCGACCACCAGCGCGATGTGCTGCCCGGGGCGAACATCGCCAATGTCGAGGCCGCGTTGGCCGCATTGAAGACGGTCGTCCGCAGCGGCGCCGATGCCGCGGCGATCAAGGCGCAGATGGCCTCGCTCGAGGAGGAGGCCAACCGCTGGCTGCGGCCGTATCCCAACGCCGATCTCCGCGAATACGCCGTGATGTTCCTCGAGATCGCCATCCTGATCCTCGGGAGCCGGGCGTTCTTGGTCCAGCCGATGGTCATCCCCACCGGCTCCGCCCAGCCGACGCTGTGGGGCATCACCTACGAGGACCTCCGCGACAAGCCTGAGGTCGTCATCCCGTCCGGTCCGATGCGGCTGTGGGACCGCTGGGTCAACGGCATCAGCTACTACCACGTGGTCGCGGACCAGGACCTGGAGATCACCGGGACCGATCCCCAGCCCAGGACGCTGGTCCCGTTCGTCTCGAGGCAGAGCCTCAAGACGACGGCCGGCGACGTCACCATCTGGTTCCCGCCCGACCGTTTCGCCGAGCAGTTGGGCCTGCTGGACGATTCCCTGCAGCGGTTCAAGAAGACCAGCTTCAGGAAAGGCGAGGACATCGTCCGGGCGCGGGTGACGACCGGCGACCACCTGTTCGTCGAGCGGGTCACCTACAATTTCCGGCGCCCCAATCGCGGTGAGGTCATCGTCTTCCGCTCGGAGACCCATCCGTTGATGACCGCCAACACCCACTACATCAAACGGCTCGTGGGCTTGGGCGGCGAGCGGATCCGCATCGGCGACGACCGGCACACCTACATCAACGGTGCTCCGCTCACGACCAACGACTACGGCTTCGAGAAGGTCTTCTCCTTCGATCCGCAGCTTCCGCCGCAGCGCAGCGTCTACTCCGGGCATGTCAACGGCACCGTCTGGAACCGCGCGGAGGGGACCAGCGGACCGACCCGGAACTTCCCCGATGAGAAGACCGAGTACACCATCCGGCCCGGCCACTACGTCTGTTTCGGCGACAACACGATGAACAGCGCCGATTCGCGCTATTGGGGCGAACCCGATTTCGACCAGAAGAAGGTCATCGGCCGCTCGTTGTTCGTCTTCTGGCCGTTCACCCGCCGGTTCGGTCCCGCTCTGCACTGATCCGGGCGGCGGCTGGTCGATCGTCCGTGCCTAGGTTACGGTCGCCGTATGGACAGCGCGCCGAAACCCGGGACCCGGCTCACCGGCGAGATCGTCTATCTCTACGCCTACGACATCGCCTACGAGATGTCGCGGACGCCGGTCACCCAGTTGCTCGGGCAACCGGTGACGCCTTTCAAGGTCGACACCGGCCGGCGCGGGCCGAGGCATCTGCTCTTCCACCAACCGCAGACCGTCCGCCTGCCACCGAGCGACCGCACCGGACCGCTCGGTCCGTCGCGGGTCGGGATGACGGTCAAGCTGCTGCCGATCGGCGCCATCAGCATCGCCGTGAGCGTCCCGTTCGACGTCGAGAAGCTCCAGGACCTTGTCGTCTTCCACGACCTCCAGTTCGCCGACGGCGCGCTCTATGACGATGTCCGACGGCTGGCCGAGAAGATCCGCGGCGAGCTGGCGCCGCACATCCTGCGGCCCAACGGACAATTGTTGGAAGAGGAGGCCTACACCGTCTTCTGCATCCATGCCCCGCTGCGCACACCGGCGGGATCGCCCTTCCGGGCCGAGGCTTGGCTGGACGCGCACCGCCGCGAGATCGCCGCGTTGCTCACCCAGGACGGTGCGTCGGACCTCTCCCGACAAGAGGTGCTCGAATCGACCAGCCGCAGCCTGAGCTACCACGAGGACGACCTCATCGTGATCGATTGGGACGCCGCGTTGCTCGTCGACCAGCCGGCCGACACCGCCGAAGCGATCCACATCCTGGAGCTCGCCAATCTCCAGCTCGCCGAGCTCGAGGCCTACGACCGGCACCTCGACGCCTCGCTCGAGCGCAGCTACCGCGACCTCGGCAACACCCCGCTGCGCCGCCGCGCCGATGTCCTCCGCGAGCTCCGCGAACTGCGCATCGACATGGCGCGTTTCCACGACGAGCTGTCGAACCTCAGCAAGTTCTTCGGCGATTGGCACCTCGCCCGGGTCTACGAGGCCGCCGCCGCTCGCTTCCATCTGGCCGATTGGCACCGGGCCGTCGACGACAAGCTCAAGACGCTCGACGACCTGCACCAGATCCTGAAGTCCGACCAGAGCAACCGTTGGATGATGATCCTAGAGGTCACGGTCGTGCTGCTCTTCATCATCGACCTGGTGATGCTGTTCGTCGGGATGAAGTGACCGGGGCCGGCGGGACCTCGATCTCGCCCACCACCCGGACCGGGGTGCCGCCGTGGAGCCGGAGCCGGAAACCTCGGCCGTCCGATGGCGGATGCCGCACCCAGATGATGCCGCCTTTGATCTCCGCGGATGAGAAGGGCGATTGCGCCGCCTCGTCGGTCGCGTTGCCGGAACCGTCCACGACCTCGATGCGGCTGAACAAGCTCCAGCGATATCCGTCGCGACGCGGATCGAAGCGCGTGAACCACACCACCACGGCATCGTCGTCCAGCTTGCCCGTCTCGGCGCTCAACAACGCCGGCGTCCATCCGATCCGTTCGCGGATCGCGAGCGGGATCCAGGTCCATGGCCTTCTCAGAAAGGTCTCCCGCGCCACGACCGACGCCGGCATCCCTCGTCGGACCCCCCAGATCCGAAGGCGGCTTCCGTCGGCGAGCCGGTCGACGGACGCGTCGCGCACGGCCGTGGCCAAGGCCAGGACCGCCGCCACCACCGCGATGGCGATGGCCGGACGGACCAGCCAGGTCCGGAGTTGCGAGGGAGGCACGCCCGGTTTCATCTCCGGACGCGACGGAGATGGCAATGCCCGCTTCGCCTGCCGTCGCCCGCCGCTTGCGGGACGGCTGCTTCCCGACGATTCTGGGCCGGCGATGACCACGACCCTCCAAGAACGCTACGACGACGCGATGTTCGATTACTCGACCGGCGACTACGCCGGCGCGATCGCCAAGCTCCAGGGCATCCTCGCGGAAGCGCCGGTGGACTTCGACGCCCAGCTCGCGGTCGCGATGTGCCATTACCGGTTGGGCGACTATCCGACCGCCATATCGGAAGGCCACAAGGCGGAGAAGCTCAGACCGAACGAGCAACTCGTGCACACGAACCTCTCGCTCTTCTACATGCGGTCCGGCGACAAGCAGACCGCCGAGAAGCACGGTCTCCAGGCCCGTATCTCGTCGTGGAAGGAGAACATGGCCGCGCCCGCCGCGGGTGCCGCGCAACCGTCGGACGCCGAGCTCCAGATGGCCCAGCCGAAGCTCGCACCGGTGAAGCTCCCGGAGAAATTCCCTGATCAACCGTGGAAGAAGGACAAGGCGACCGGCGCGGCGAAGCCCCCGCCCGCGGCCCATTGACCTGTCGTCCCGGCGAAGGCGCGGGCCATCGCATCGCGTGCCGCGTTCAGAGCGCCGCGGTGAGGATCGCGGACAGCTCTTCGGGCTCCAGGTTGATCGGATTGCCCTTCATGCTGCTCGCTTGGGCGGCTTTCGCGGCGATCGTGGGAAGATCGGCCGGGGTCACGCCGTGCGCGGCGAGGCCGGGGATCCTCAGGTCGGCGACCAATCGGGCGAGCCACGCGGCTCCGTCGTCCGCGGTCGCCTCGACGTCGCCGGTGAGCAACCGGGCCGCTTCGGTGTAGCGGGCGAGCGAGGGGCTGTCCGGACGGCGTCCGCGCAGGGCGGCCAGGTTCGCCCGGGTCACCGGCGCGACCAGCGCGGCGCACACGGCGCCGTGCGGTGCCGGGAACATCCCGCCGATCGGTGCCGCGAAACCATGCACCGCACCGAGGCCGGCGTTCGCCAAGGCCAGGCCGCCGAAGAGCGACGCCAGCGCCATGTCCTCGCGCGCATCGGCGCCCTCTCCGTCGTGGAAGACCCGGCGGAGCGACCGGGCGCAGCGTCGCAGGCCTTCGCGGCAGAGCGCTTCGGTCAACGGGTTGGCGCGGACGGACACGAACGGTTCGAGCAGTTGCGTCAACGCGTCGAGCCCGGTGGTGGCGGTGAGCGCGGGCGGCAGACCGTGCGTGAGGCGCGGATCCACCAACGCCACGCGCGGCAGCATCAGCGGGCTCCGCAGGCTCGCCTTCACCCGCTGCTCCGGCACGGAAAGCACCGCGTTGCGGGTGACCTCGGCCCCCGTGCCGGCGGTGGTGGGGATGGCGATGAAGGGCAGGGGCGCGGCGCGCAACGGCCGGCCTTGCCCGACCACCTCCAAGAAATCCAACGGGTCGCCCGGGTTCGTCGCGAGCGCGGCGATGGCCTTGCCGGCATCGATGACGCTGCCGCCACCGCACGCGACGACCACCTCGTGGCCGCAGGCGCGGGCCAGCTCCGCGCCCCGGGACACCATCGCCACGGAAGGCTCGCCTGCGACCGGGAACAGTCCGGTCGAGACCCCCGCCTCGACCAGGCGATGGCGGATCCCATCCGCACGGGCCGGATCCGCACCGACCACGAGCAAGGCCCGTTGTCCTAGCGCTCGTGCGAGCGTGCCGATTTCAGCGGATCGGCCGGGACCGAAGATGATCCGGTTGGCGGTGGCGAATTCGAAATCCATGGAGCGTCGGGAGCGACGCGCCTGATCAAGCTCGGTCGGAAGCCGTGTGGCAAGCCGGCTGCCGGGCAAGAGTCAGCACGTGGGCCGGTGCTTGGTTCGGAACGATGGCGTCTTGGAGTGCGCCAGTCCTCTGGCGCTTGGGTCGGCGGCAGCAACCAGATAGGCCGCCGCTCATCGAAGCGGGTCCCGTCTCCGAAAGCGGCAGAGGACTGCCGCAGTCCAAGACCTCGCGGATTCCGTCCGCCGCATGAGGAATCGCGATAGCGTCTTGGAGTGCGCCAGTCCTCTGGCGCTTTGGGCGGGGGCAGCAACCGGGAAGGACGCCGCTCATCGAAGCCAATCCCTTCTCCGAAGGCGGCAGAGGACTGCCGCAGTCCAAGACCTCGCGGAGTTCGCGCCTCCGAGACCGCAGGCAGGCGGGTGCGGCGGCTCCGCTTCATCGCCCTCGCAGGCTCACTCGATCACTCCGGGCGCGGCATCTTGTCGGCGAGGCGGATATATTCCCAGACGGCACCGATGGTCTTCGGGCCGTCGCCGCCGAGCACGTCGGGCAACGGGCTCTTGCCTTCTTCGTCGAAGTAGCCGGGCATCTTGGTGGACGGATCCACCGATGTCGGCGCGCGCAGCCAGCGGCGGAAGTACGACGGTTGGATCCGGTCAAAACTGTAGGCGAGGTTGATGCCCGGCGCCTCGAACACCTGGGTGGCGCCCATCTCGCCGACCGGATGGCAGGACACGCAGGCGAAGCCGCCGTTCGCGCTCACCAGCTTCAGGCCGGCTTTGGCGAGGTCCGCGGTGTCGGCCGGCGCGGGATCGGCGGGCGTCTTGGCCGGAAGGCCGGCGATGGTGGCCAGGCCGGTGGCGAGGTGCTCGGCGTAGGCGGGGAAGTTGGGCATCCGTGATTCCAGCCACGGACGCGGCTTCACCGGATGCGTGCCGGCGATGAACTTGGCCGTCCACTCGGGCTTGAGTTTGCCGTAGAGCAGCTCGTAGGCGGGGAAGCCTTCGAACTTGCCGTGGCACTCGCGGCAGTTCAGCGCGACGGATTGGCGTGCGAGGAAATCGGCCGTGGTGTGGCGCGTGAGCGACGAACGGTCGGTCGCTCCGAAGGCGCGGAGCGCGGCGCGTTCGTCGTCGGAGAAGGCATAGCGCGGCGCCTTGCTGTCGTCGGCCGGTTTGTCCGCGAGGCAACCGGCGGTCCACTTGGCAGCGGCCAGATCGGTGAGCGGCTTGGCGGCGAACTCGTTCTTGGCGCCGCCGAGCACGTGGCAGCTAAGGCAACCTGCGGTTTGGACCAGCGCCTGGCCCTTCTTGAGCAGCGCGTCGTCGGTCGGGGCCGGACGGTCGGTGGGTTTGTCGGCGGAACCTTCGAGGTAGGCGCCGAGGTTCTGGGCTTCCTCGGCGGTCAGCTTGAAGCCGGGCATGCGGATCCATGCGTAGTGCTCGCTGGGTTTCTGGAGGAAGGCCACGAGCGCGCCGGGCGAGAACTTCGCCTTCACCTGCTTCTGCGAGATCTTCTTCGGATCCGCGGCGGCGACATCGGGCGGATTGTGGCAGGCGACGCAGTGGAGCTTCTCGTAGAGCGCCTTGCCGGCCTCGATATCGCCGGGCTTGGCCTCGGGGAGGGCCGTGCCTTTGAGCGAGCTGAGGTAGGCGGCGACGGATTCCGCCTTGTCCTTGGCATCCGCACCGGAGAGGACCTGCGGCATCGGCGTGCCCGGACGGAGCGCGTGCGGGTCGGCGATCCAGCGGGCCAACCAATCGAAGTTACGGCGACCGCCGATGCCGTCGAAGGCCGGGGCGTCCATCGCCAGCTCGGGCATGCCGCCGGGCGTGGTGTGGCACTTGGCGCAGCGGTTCTCGGCGAACAGGTCGCGCCCGCGGCGGACGAGCAGCGCCTTCTTCAGGTCGTCGGTCTCCGGATGCGAGAGCTCGGTGAGCGGGATCGGATTGTAGGGGGTCTCCTTGTTCGACCAGAAGAGGCGGATGAAGGCGTCGCCGGCCGCGGGCGACTTGAACTCGGCGACAAGGTTGTTCGCGCCCTTGTTGAGGCGGACGCTCTTGCCGGTGACCGGTTTGTAGCCCTCGCCCTTGCCCTCGAGCACGACGGTGTCGTTGACCGTGAGTTTGAGGTCACCGTTGAACTCGGCGTGGAAGGTGAAGTCGGCCCGCAGTTCCGCCGCGACCTGGCCCTTCCAAGTGGCGGAGAACGGCCCCGGCGCGAGGAACGGCGTCGCCGGTTGTCCGGCCGGGACGTGCAGCCAGACGTTCTCGGCGACGGAGAGATCCGACGCGCCCCCGGCCGCGAAGGTGACCGCGAGGCCGGCCGGGTTGTCGGCGGCGCGGAGACCCGCGATGGCGGCGGCGAAGATGAGCGCGAGCAGGGCAGGGCGGCGTAGCATCATGGTAAGTGGACGCTTGAAAGCCTTCGGGGCTTCAGGCGGGGCGGACGGTAAAGAGCCGGCCAAGGGGCCGGCCACCAAAAAGACCGCCCCGGTCGACGCTGGGCGGACTGGGGAAACGCGGCGGGAAGTCGGTATCTGTGGTCGGCTCGGGCCAGAACCGTCAGACCTCGCGGAACGGATCGCGCGACCGCGCCTTGGGATCGGGGACCAATCTCGCAGAGGGGTCTCGCTGGCTTGCGGTTCAAGGCGGCCGGATCTTGTGCTCGTCGGACAAGGGCCGGACCTCGCTATGGCCGCGCTGGACAGCCACTTATCGTTGCCTAGGCTGCTCCTGTGAGCACCCTAGCACCGACCGTCCTTAACCGTAGAATGCTGT
>JANNAJ010000319.1:0-17309 GCA_031384285.1 Verrucomicrobiota bacterium | reverse complement strand
TGCGCAACCGGATCCGCCACGAGCTGCTGCCGGTGCTGGAAAAAGATTTCACCCCGGCGATCCGCGAGGTCCTGTGCCGTGCGGCCGAGGTCGTCGGCACCGAGGCCGGCTTCGTGAAACAGGCCGCCGAGCGATGGTCGGCCGCGACCGAGCGACCGGACTTCAGCACGCTGCATCCCGCCGTGCAGCGAGCGGTCCTGCGCGAGCAGCTGCGGAAAGCAGGACACGAAGGCGGGTTCGATCTCGTCGAGAAGCTGCGGCAGGGAAAGGCCGCGGTGACGGTCGCGGCCGGCGGACGCTTGGCGCACGACGGCAGCGGGCGGATCCGGACCGGAGCGCGCCACACGCCCTCCAAGTTCCGCGACGAAGCGCTCACGATCGATCTCGACGCCGGGCGCGGAACGGTGGATTTCGGCGGCGGCCGGCTGGAATGGCGGATCCGGTCCGCGCCAGGCCCGAAGCGGCCGGCCGCGGTCGCGGGCCGCGAGCAGTTGGACGCCGACCGGGTCGGGCCGGTGCTGCGGTTGCGGCATTGGCGGGCCGGCGACCGGTTCCGACCGCTGGGATCACCGGGCAGCACGAAGGTCCAGGACCTCTTCGTGGACCGCAAGATTCCGGCCTCGGAACGGCGCGGACGGGTGCTGGCCGAAGCGACGGGCGGCGAACTGTGCTGGATCGAAGGACTCCCGCCGGGCGAAGCCTTCAAGCTGACCCCAGCCACGGGACGACGGCTGGAGATGCGCTGGGTCCGCGAGGTCGGAGGTCGGCCTCCCGTCCTCGTCTGATGCACGACGGCCGGGCCGCGGCGTCACTTCAACGGCGCGGCATGGCCATCGGTGAACACCGCGTTCTTGGCGCCGCTGGTGGCCGCGACGCCGGTGGTCTCGACGTCGTTGGTGTTGCCCTTGGAGCGGATGCCACCGTTGTGCCAGTTCTCGAAATCGTACATCAACGGCACGAGCTCAAGCTGCATGCGGGTGCTGGTGCGGCCGAGCTTCTTCTTGTTGTAGATCGGGTTCCACTCGTAGCTGGTCCCCTCGAGCTTGTAGTAGCCGTACTGGGTTCCTTTGCCTTGGTCGTCGTAGCGGTAATCCAGCGGGCACTTGAAGACGCTGTTGGCCGACACGTTGGTGCTGGACGAAGATCCGGCATACTGCGCCAGCACATCGCTGATGCGCGGGAGCTTGTTGGTGCCGTTCAAGGACGGCAACGGCTCGGCCGCCGGAAGATAGTCCTGGTTGTCGCCAGCGTAGCTCTGCAGGGCGATGCCCAGCTGCTTGAGGTTGCTGATGCAGGCGATGTCGCTGGCCTTGCGTTTCGCCTTGCCGAGGGCCGGCAGAAGCATGCCCGCCAAGATGGCGATGATGGCGATGACGACAAGCAGCTCGATGAGCGTGAACGCGCGCCGGAGCGACGAGGCTTGGAGGGTGAAGGAAGAATTCATGGCCGTGTGTGCTGGAGTGGACGAGGTCGTGAGGGGATGGGGTTCAACGTCCGCCGGGCCCGCCGTCCCCGCGGCCCCCGCCACCACCTCCGCCGGGCCCGCCGCCGCCGCCGAAACGACGACCGCGCTGGGCTCGTTGTTCCGGGGTGCTGTTCTTGATGTTGTCGAGCATCCGCTGGGTCATGCGCGCCTGCATCTCCGGGGTCGGTTCGAAGTTCTGGAAGCGCTGGCGCATCTGCTCCATGTCGGGCCGCGGGATCGCCGCCATCGCCTCGCGGTCGGCCGCGGTCGGGCGGAACCCACCGCGCGGCTCGATCGCGTAGAACTTGGCCCACTTGCGACCGACCCATTTGGCGAGCTGGGCGACCGCCTTGTCCATCGACGCGTCCTTGAGGTCCAGCTTGACCGGGCGCAGCGTGCCGTCCTCGGGCACGACCTTGACCTTCCCGAACTTCCGCAGCTCGGCGGCCGCCTCGACCGGGGTCTGGCCGGCGAACTCGAAGGTGACGGGCTTGGGGATCGCAGGGCCCTCGTTCATGCCGAACATGCCTCCCGGCCCACCGCCGAAGCCGCCACCCGGCCCACCGCCGGATCCACCCGCGCCCGGCACCGCGTTGGTGTCGCCGGACGCCATGCGGGCCGCGATCGCGGCGAAGTTCGGTCGGGCGTTCCAGTTGGTCCAGCCCGGCTGGGGCGACTCCACTTCGCCGGTGGCGACCCGCTTGGCGAGGGCGAGCTTGGCGCCGGTGGTGTAGAGCGGATAGGCGACGGACCATCGGCCCTCGCACTGGTCGGCGATGAGCGCGAGCACGCCGACGAGCGGCTGGTCCTCGACCTGGATGGTGACCCGGTTGGTGAGGTCCTTGTGGACCGTGATGCTCTCCCACGTCTGCCAGCGCAGCTTCTTCGCGACGTCGGCCACCTTCATGTTGTGGACGTCGAGCGTGACGATGTCCTTGTGGGCCCGCCAGGCGAGCCGGCCGGTGTACGCGGCGGCGAGTCCGACGGCGACCAGGACGAGGATCTGGGAGCGTTTCATGTTCGTAGGAAGTGACGCGCCGCGGCGGCACCGGTTACGCCGAAGGCGGACTATTCGTAGCGCAGCGCGTCGATGGGGTCGAGGCGCGCGGCCTTCAGCGCCGGGAAGAAACCGAAGACGATGCCGATCACCGCGCTGACGCTGAAGGCGACGATGACCGAGGTGCTCGAGATCAACGTCGGGAATCCGGCGAACTTGGTGAGCAGCGGCGCGAGCCAATAGCCGGTGCCGATGCCCAGGGCGCCGCCGACCACGCTGAGCAGCACGGCCTCGATGAGGAACTGGCGCAGGACATCGCGGCCGCGGGCGCCGACGGCGAGGCGGATGCCGATCTCACGGGTCCGCTCGGTGACGCTCACCAGCATGATGTTCATGATGCCGATGCCGCCGACCACGAGCGAGATGCCGGCGAAGAAGCCGATGAGCACCGTCATGATCTTGTTGTTGGCGTTGAAGAAATCGCTGGTCTCCTGCTGCGTCCGCACCATGAAGTCGTCGTCCTTGCCCTCGGCGATCTGGTGGCGCTGGCGCAAGAACTCGGTGAGCTGCGCCTGGACGGCCGGGATGGCCGAGGAGGATTCCGCCTGCACGAAGATCGACCGGAACTTGGTGTCGCCGGAGAGGCGCTTCATCACGCTGGTATAAGGCACGAGCACGAGGTCGTCCTGGTCCTGGCCGAAGCTCCCTGAGCCCTTCGCCTCGAGCCATCCGACGATGGTGAACGGCGCGTTCTTGATGCGGATCGCCTGGCCGACGGGGTCGACGTTCTCGCCGAACAGCGTCTTCGCGGTGGTGCTGCCGATGAGGCAGACCTTCGCGGCCCCGCGGACATCGGCTTCGGTGAAGTTGTCGCCGCCCCGGAGCGGCCATGAACGGGCGGTCAGGTACTCGGCGCTGACACCGGAGATCTGCACCGAGGTGTTCTGGTTGCCGGCATTGATCTGGCCCTGTGTGCGCGCCTCCGGGCTGGACGCGGCGACCCCGGGGACGTCCCGGCGCAAGGCCTCGTAGTCCTCGACCGAGAGGTTCGGCGCCATGCCGAAGCCGCCGCGGACGCCACCGCGGGACATGTTGCCGGACATCACCGTGATGAGGTTCTGGCCCATGCTGGCGATGCGTTTGTCGACCTCGGCCTTCGCGCCGGTGCCCATGCTGACGCCGACGATGACGGAGGCGATGCCGACGATGATCCCGAGCATCGTGAGGAACGAGCGGAGGATGTTCCGGCGCAGCGCGCGGACGGCGATCTTCAGGACGGCGAACATGGCTACGCGAGTTGGACGGCTTTCTGTTCCGCTTCGAGCTTGGCGATCTCCTCGGTGGCGATCAACCGGTCCTTCACCAGCTCATCGCTCCGGACCAGACCATCGCGCATCACGACGACGCGGCGGCAATAGCGGGCGATGTCGAGCTCGTGCGTCACCATGGCGATGGTGATGCCCTGGTCGTTCAGCTTCTGGAAGATCCCCATGATCTCGATGCTGGTCCGCGAATCGAGGTTGCCGGTCGGCTCGTCGGCGAGGAGGAGCTTGGGCTCGTTCACGAGCCCGCGGGCGATGGCGACGCGCTGCTGCTGGCCGCCGGAGAGGCGGCTCGGGGTGTGGTCGGAACGGGACGCGAGGCCGACCAGATCCAGCGCGGCGAGCGCGCGCTTGCGCTGCTCGGCACCGGGCAGTGGAGGACGTGAATACAGCATCGGCAGCTCGACGTTCTCCACCGCGCTGGTCCGGGCGAGGAGGTTGAAGCCCTGGAACACGAAACCGATCTTGCGGTTCCGCAGGTCGGCCAGCGCGTCCCGGTCGAGCGCGAGCACGTCGACGCCGTCGAGCAGGAACCGGCCGCCGGTGGGACGGTCCAGGCACCCGAGCGTGTTCATCATGGTGCTCTTGCCGGAGCCGCTGGCACCCATGATGGCGATGAACTCGCCGGGCTGGATGGTCAGCGTCACGCCGCGGACGGCGTGGACCTGGACCTCGCCGCTGACGTAGGTCTTGCGGAAGTCGTCGAGCTGGATGACGGGGACGCTCACGTGGATCGGGGTCGGGGTTCGCCTAGCGACGCCCGCCGCCACCGAACGCGAACGGGTTCGCGGCCGGCGCGGACGCGGTGGCGGTCGTGGTGGCGGTGGTGCCCACGACCAGGACATCGCCTTCCTTCAGGCCTTCGCTGACCTCGGTGTTGGAGCTGTCGCTGATCCCGGTCTTGATTGAGACCGCCTTGAGCACGGGCTTGCCGGGCGCGGATTGCTCGGTGTCGAGCAGGTAGACCATCCGGATGGCCGGTCCTTCGGGCGGGTTGCTGGAGCGCGGAGCGCCGCCGCCCATCCCTCCCGACCCGCCGCCTCCGGGACCTCCGCCGCCGCCGCCCGGCGCGCCGCCGGCGGCCATCATCGCGCGCATCTTCTCGCGCATCTGGCGGTACTGCTCCTTCTGGTCCGGTGTGAGGGAATCCTCGAACTTCTTGCGCTCATCATCGGTGGGCCGGCGGCCTTCGGCCACCCAAGGCGGGACCGGCATGTCTCCCGACCCGCCCATCCGGACGGCGCCGTTCGTGCCCGCCGCCTTAGCCACGGCGTCGTTGGTCGAGCTGATGATGGTGCCGGTCGGCGGACGGAAGCGGAGCGCGTTGCTCGGGACGCGGATGATGTTCGTGCGCTGGGCGGTGATGATGGAGACGTTCGCCGTCATGCCCGGCCGCAGCTTCAGGTCGCGGTTGTCCACCTCGATGACCGTCGTGTAGGTGACGACGTTCTGGTTGGTGATCGCGGCGAAGCGCACCTGCCGGACGCGGCCGTTGAACTTCCGGCCTTGGAAGGCATCGACGGTGAAGTTGGCCTTCTGGCCTTCCTCGACGCCGCCGACGTCGGCCTCGCTGACCGCGGCCTCGATCTGCATCTTCGCCAGGTCGTTCGCGATGGTGAACATCTCGGGGGTGTTGAAGCTGGCGGCGACCGTCTGCCCGGCGTCCACCTTCCGGGAGATCACGATGCCGCTGATCGGCGCGGCGATGGTCGTGCGGTCGAGGTCGACCTTGGCGGAATCGACCGACGCCTGGCGGATCTTGATGTTGGCCTCGGCCTGATGGAGCGCGACGAGGTTCTGCTGGTACTCGGACTCGGAGACGAGCTTCGCGGTGTAGAGCTCCTGGCTGCGTTTGAAGTTGAACTGCGCGAGCTCGAGCCCGGCCTGGGCGCTGGCGAGGTCGGCCACGGCACGGGCCATCGAACGCTCGTAGGTCGCGGGGTCGATCTTGGCGAGCACATCGCCCTCCTTGACCCGCGAATTGAAGTCGACGTTCAGCTCGGTGATGATGCCGGAGATCTGGCTGCCGACGGTGACGATGCGGACGGGATTGAGCGCGCCGTTGGCCGTCACGGCCTGGACGATCTCGCCGCGGGTGACCGCGTTGGTGCGGAACTCGGGCGGCGCGGCGGCCGCTTGCCGCTGGGATTGCCAGCGCCAGGCCGCGTAGCCGCCGCCACCGAGCACCGCGAGGACGACCAGCCATTTCAGCCAGCCGGATTTGGAGGGGTTCGCCATGGGAAATTGTCTATCGGTCGTTGCGCTGGTTCCCGTGGATGCCCCGACGGCCCGGGAACCTGTTCCTCGGGAGCCGGGCCGGAACCGCTGGTCTCTACTTCGTCGCCGCGAGCTTCTGCTTCGCCTCGGCCGGTGCCTCGACCTGGGTGGTGCCGACCTCTTTGACCCGCACGGTCGTGGTCGGGCTCATGTTCATCTCGCCCATCGGGGTCTGCATCGTCATCTCGGTCGCCAGCTCGTAGCGCTGCAATTCACCGTCCTTGAGCCAGACCCGCAAGGTGGCCTTGATCTTCGGGGCTCCGGGACCGCCGGCGCCGGGCCGCCCGCGGCCGAACGGCATCAGCGCGAGCGCCCCCTCTTCCGTGAGGTCGCCTTCAAGACGGCCTTTGACGAGCTTCAACTCTTTCACCTTCTCCACGAGGTCCGCGAGTTCGTTCGCAGGCACCTTCGCGCCGAGCAGGCGGCGTCCCATCATCGCGCTGAAATCGGGCGGACCGCCACCACCGAAACCCGGCTCCGGCAGCTCGGCCGCGGTCTTCCAACCGGCACCTAGCTTGACCGCGCCGTTGGTGCCCTTGAGCACCGCGGTCAACCTGTCGCCGTTCATGTCCTGGCTGACGATGGCGAACCCGTCCTTCTCCGTCCTGCCCTCGAGCGGGCTCATCGGGAAGGGCAAGCCCTCGGTCTCGCTGGTCCAGGTGTAGTTCGCTTTCCCGGCCAAGGACCGCGCGGCGGCCTTGATGTCGTCCTTGGGCTCGCCGGCGAAGACGTCGCCGAGGGCGGCGACGGCACCCAGAGCCATGAGGACCCGGATGGTGCGCAGCATGGAGGAGCGGCGCCGCAGATGCGTCGGATTGGTCACGGCGCTGGAGACTGCGGTCCCCGGGGCCGGTTACAGAAGGATTTTTTCCGGTGGAGGCCGGCGCCCAAGAGCCTTCGCCACGACGCAGGACAGGCCGTCAGAGACAAGCTAGAACGGATCGGGCCCGACGGCGGTGGACCAACCGCGCCGGGCCCGATGTTCGTCGGTCCGATGTCCGCGCGAGGCGGATGTCCGGTCAATACTTCGGCACTCCGTGGTCGATCTCGTCGCTCCACGCGCTGATGCCGCCCTTGACGCTCTTCACGTACTTGAAGCCCTGCTGGCGCAGGAACTCGAGGGCTTTCATCGAACGTTTGCCCGACTTGCAGTGGAGATAGATCTGGGTGTTCGGATCCAGCTCGACGAAACGCTGCGGCAGCGAGCCGAGCGGGATCTGCGGCACGCCTTCGACATGGGCGATCTCGTATTCGTCCGGGTCGCGGACGTCCACCACCTTGATGCCGAGCTTCGGGTCGTCGAGCGCCGCCTTCATCTGCTGGACGGTGACCTCGTCCGGATTGGAGCCGGCGACCACCGGTTCGGGCACGACGCCGCAGAACATCTCGTAGTCGATGAGCTCCTTGACCGTGGGGTGGTCGCCGCAGACGGGGCACTTGGGGTCGCGGCGCAGCTTCAGTTCGCGGAACTTCATGTCCAGCGCGTTGAAGAGCAGCAACCGGCCGATGAGCGACGTGCCCTTGCCGAGCGCGAGCTTCAGGATCTCGGTGGCCTGGATGCAGCCGATGATTCCGGGCAGCACGCCGAGGACGCCGCCTTCGGCGCAGCTCGGGACCATCCCCGGGGGCGGCGGCTCCGGATACAGGCAGCGGTAGCAAGGCCCGCCCAGGTGCGGCGCGAAGACGCTGGCCTGGCCCTCGAAGCGGAAGATGGATCCGTAGACGTTCGGCTTCTGGAGCAGCACGCAGGCGTCGTTCGTCAGGTAACGGGTCGGGAAATTGTCCGTGCCGTCCACGACGATGTCGTAGGGGCGGATGATGTCCATGGCGTTGTCCGACGAGATCCGGGTCTTGTGCAGGACGACCTCGACGTTGGGGTTGAGCGCGTTGATCGTGACCTTCGCGGAATCCGCCTTGGAGACGCCGACGTCGGCGTCGGCGTGGAGGATCTGCCGCTGGAGGTTCGAGTGGTCCACCGTGTCGAAGTCGACGATGCCCAGCTTGCCGAAGCCCGCGGCGGCGAGGTACATGGCGATCGGTGACCCGAGGCCGCCCGCGCCGATGCACAGGACGCTGGTGGAACGGATCTTCTTCTGGCCGGCGAGGCCGACTTCCGGAAGGATCAGGTGGCGCGAGTAACGACGGATTTCCTCGTTCGTAAGGTCGGTCATAAAAGAGCGGCGAGCGTAGAAGCCGCCGACCTGCGGGCAAGGGAAGTTTGCCGTCCCCCGCCCTGCTGCCCGCCCCTTCCCGACCTATGCACCGCAAGAACCGACTCCCTGATCCCGCCGCCACCGCCGCGCTCATCGCCAAGCGCACACCGCTCCGGCCGAGGCTCGGAATCGTGCTCGGCAGCGGCTTCGGCGCGATCGCCAAGGCCGTCACCGGCGGTCGCGAGTTCCCGTACCGCGACCTGCCGGGTTTCCCGGTCGGCTCGGTCCCGGGCCACGCCGGCCGCCTCGTCATCGGCGAGTGGCTGGGTGTCCCGGTGGCGATCTTGGCGGGCCGTGCCCACTTCTACGAGGGCTTCGACCTGGCGGAATCCACGTTCCCGACCCGCGTGCTCGCGGCGCTGGGGATCGGGACGCTGCTGCTGACGAACGCATCCGGCGGGATCAACGCGAAGTTCCAGGTCGGCGATTTCATGGCGCTGTCCGACCACATCAACTTCATGGGGACGAACCCGCTGCGCGGTCCGGAACCGGCCGGGCTCAACCGCTTCGTCGACCTCACCGCGGCCTACGATCCCGCGCTCAGGGCCGAGCTGAAGGCGGCCGCGAAGTCCATGAGATCGCCGAAGGTGCGGTGCCACGAAGGCGTGTACCTCGCGGTGAGCGGACCGAGCTTCGAGACGCCGGCGGAGATCCGGGCGTTCCGCACGTTGGGCGCCGATGCCGTGGGGATGAGCACGGTGCCGGAAGCCATCGTGGCACAGCAGTGCGGGTTGAAGGTGGCCGGCTTGAGCTGCATCACCAACGCCGCCGCCGGGCTCGGCGGCAAGGGGCAGACGGTGTCGCACCTCGACGTGCTCGAGCTCTCCCGCCAGCGCGAGGGTGTGGCCGCCGATCTGGTCGGGAAGTTCGTGTCGCGGATCGGTTGAGGTCCGTTCCGCATCCATCGCACGGACCGCGGACGACGCCCGGGACGTCATCCGTCGCTAAGCCCCTGCCGGCCGCCGGTCAGCGTCCGCGCAAAGGATGTCTTGGCCGCCGGGCGACGCCCTGAACTACAATCGCGCCGTGCCCGCGCTCGACCTATCGCGCCTCAACGTCCTCCCGCTCTCGCAGCGGCGCAGCCTCACCCGGGTGGAGGACATCCTTGTGCAGCCCGCTTCCGTGCCGGAGCCGTTGTCGCCGACCTCAGCGGCATCGGTCGCCGAGGCGGCGGGGCGCATCCGCGATGCCCGGGCACGCGGCGCGCAGGTCGTGCTCATGTACGGCGCCCACCTCCTGCGGAACGGCGCGGCGCTCATCCTCACCGACCTGATGGAGCGCGGATTCATCACCCATCTCGCGACGAACGGCGCGGGCACCATCCACGACTGGGAGTACGCCTGGCTCGGGCGGTCCACCGAGAGCGTGGAGGAGAACGTCGCCGCCGGGACCTTCGGCACGTGGGACGAGACCGGCCGGAACATCCATCTCGCGCTGCTGGCGGGCGCGGTGTCCGGCCTCGGCTACGGCGGGGCGCTCGGCAAGTTCATCCATGAGGACGGTTGCACGGTCCCGCGGGCCGAGGAGCTCGCGCAGGTCGTGGCGCAGTTCCCGGCCGATCCGCTCGCCGCTTCCTGCTGCGACCTGCTCGCGGCGATGCAGCGCCACGGTCTCGAGGAGGGACGCCACGAGATCGTGCATGGCTGGAAACAGGCGAGCATCCTCGCGCAGGCGTGGCGGCTCGGCGTGCCGGTCACGGTGCATCCGGGCATCGGTTACGACATCATCTCGTGCCACCCGATGTTCAACGGCGCCGCCATCGGCCGCGCCGCGGCGTCGGATTTCCGGACCTTCGCCGGCGCGGTGGAAGGTCTGGACGGCGGCGTGGTGATGTCGGTCGGGTCGGCGATCATGGCACCGCAGGTCTTCGAGAAGAGCCTCAGCTGCGTCCACAACCTGCGCTTCCAGGAGAGCCGTCCGGCGGTCTCGGGCCACAGCATCTACGTCGTGGACCTGCAGGACGGCGGCGACTGGGACTGGACAGCCGGCGAGCCGCCGAAGACGAACCCCGCCTACTACCTGCGCTTCTGCAAGAGCTTCTCCCGGATGGGCGGCGCGATGCGGTACCTCCAGTGCGACAACCTCGCGTTCATCCACCATCTGCACAGAGAGCTGGTCCAGCCATGACTCCCGCCCGATTCGACGCCATCACCTCCCGCTACCCTTCGCTCCGCATCGCGGTCGTCGGAGATCTCTGTCTCGACCGCTACTTCGACATCGATCCGGAACGGCAGGAGATCTCCATCGAGACCGGGTTGCCGGTCCACAACATCCGCGGCGTGCGCTGCCAACCGGGCGGTGCCGGCACCATCCTGAACAACCTCGCAGCCCTCGGGACCGGCACGCTGCGGCCGGTCGGCCTCTGCGGGGACGACGGCGAAGGCTGGGAACTCCGCCGGGCGCTGGCCGCGCGTCCGGGCGTGGACCTCTCGGGGATCCTCACCGCGTCCGGCCGCCACACCTTCACGTACACCAAACCGCTGGTCCACCGCGTCGGAAAACCGCCCGAGGAGCTCAGCCGGCTCGACCTCAAGAACTGGACCCCCACGCCGGCTCCGCTCCGGTCGGCGCTCGCGGAAGCCATGACCGCCGCCGTGGCCGGCAGCGACGCGGTGATCGTGCTCGACCAGGTGGACATCGCGGAGACGGGCGTCGTGACGCCGGAGCTGCTCCATGGCGTCGCCGGGGCGCTCGGCCGGTCCCCGAGGAAGCCGTTCGTCGCCGACAGCCGTCGCGGACTGCGCGGATGGCCGGCGGTGGTCTTCAAGATGAACGCCAACGAGCTCAGCTCGCTGGCGGGCGCACCGGTCGGATCGATCGACGAGATCCGCCGCGCCTGCGCCGCGATGGCGGCACTCAACGGACAACCCGCCTTCGTCACGCTCGCGGAGCGCGGTATCGTCGGGGCCTCGCCTTCGGGCGAGATCGAGCACGTGCCGTCGCTGCCGGTGCGCGGACCGATCGATATCGTCGGCGCCGGCGATTCGGTCACGGCCAACCTCACCCTCGCGCTCGCCGCGGGCGCCTCCTTGCGCGAAGCCATGGAACTGGCCATGGCCGCCGCGAGCATCGTCATCCACCAGCTCGGAACCACCGGCACCGCGGACGTCGCCCGGTTGCGGGAGGTGCTGCTTTGAACGGCGGACGCCCGGAAGCGCGGCGCATCCAGGCCGGCTTCGCCGTGGCGGTCGCGGCAATGCTCGCGACCGTCTGGGCGGGCTGCGCGGCGCCTCGCGCGGTGCTCGGACGCCACGAGTTCCAGCGACCGGAGATGGGGCTCCCGTTCCGCATCGTGCTCTATGCGCCGGACGGGACTTCCGCCACCAACGCGGCCGAAGCGGCGTTCGCCCGCATCGCGGAGCTGAACTCGAGCCTCAGCGACTACGACGACGCCTCGGAACTCAGCCGGCTCTCGCGCACCAGCGGCACGGGACAAGCGGTGCCCGTGGGGCCGGACCTGTGGAACGTGCTGGCGAAGGCGGCGCAGGTCTCACGGGCCAGCGACGGTGCGTTCGACATCACGGTCGGTCCTCTCGTGCAGCTGTGGAAACGCGCGCGCCGCCAACGCGAGCTTCCCGCGCCGGCCCTGCTCGCGACCGCAAAGGCCTCGGTCGGATGGGACGCCGTCGTGCTGGATCCCGCCCGCCGAACGGCGATGCTGAAGCTGCCGAAGATGCGGCTGGATCCCGGCGGCATCGCCAAAGGCTACGCTCTCGACGAGGCGGCGAAGGTCCTCCGGGCGCGCGGCGTCGACCGCTTCTTGGTCAGCGGCGGAGGCGACATGGTGGCCGGCGGACCTCCCCCGGGCCGGCGCGGCTGGCGCGTCGAGGTCGGTGTCTACGACACGGACGGGGCGCCGACGCCGCGGTTCGTCTCGCTCCGCGACCACGCGCTCGCCACCTCGGGCGACCAGTTCCAGCGCGCGGAGATCGGCGGCGTCCGGTATTCGCACATCGTCGATCCGCGCACCGGCATCGGCCTCACCGACCACAGCCTCGTCACCATGCTCGCGCCGGACGGCATCACCGCCGATGCCGTTTCGAAGGTCGTCAGCGTCGCCGGGCCCGACCGCGGTCTTTCCCTGCTGAGGCGTTTCCCCGGTGTCGAAGCGTTCGTCATGCGCCGGCCCGACGGCATCGTGGAAGAGCGCAGTTCGCCCGGCTTCAGCCGGTGGACGGAACGCTGATCGGCGCCGAAGCACGCAGTCGGTCGCCGGGACCGGGACGCGTCGCACCTCGACCCCTTCCCCGGCCTGCTACTCGACGAGCACCCGTTCCCGAGCGAGCCAGTCCGGAAGCGCCCCGGACAACGCCGCCGCCACCGTCGCGACACCGAGCGATCCCAAGCCCGCGTCGCCCGCGACCAGCGAGAAGGCATCGCTCCTCGGGCGCCAGAGGGTGGCGTCCGTCTCACCCCATAGCGCCAATCCAGGAAGCCCGACCGCGGCGGCCAGATGGGTGATACCGGAATCGTGGCCCACGAACCCGACGCAACCGGCCAACCGGGCCGCCACTTCGGTCAAAGGCGCGCTCCGCAGGACCTCGGCGCGCCCCGTCGGCAGCGCGGAGGCCAGCCGATCCAAGCGTTCCCCTTCGGCCTCGCCGCCGACCAGCAACAGGTCGATCGGCAGCGTCCCGAGGACGTGCCGGAGCAACGCGGCCCAGCGGTCTTCCGGCCAATTCTTCCGTTCGCTGCCGGATCCGGGGTGGACGGCCAGGCAAGGCCGCTCCGAGAGCGCGGCCGCGCCGAGCCGGATCCGCGGGACGGGATCCGCTCCGAAGATTGCCAGCCGCTGCAAGGGCTCCAGGAGCTGGTCCGTCGCATGGACCGGTCGGGATCCGTCCGGACGGTGCGGTCCTTGGATGATCTGCGCCTTGGTCACCTTGGCGAGGTTGTCGCGGAAGATCTCGTCGGGATCGAAGAGATAACTGACCACCACATGGATCCCGGCGAACTCTTCCGAGAGCGACGGATCCAGCGCGCCGCGCCGCGCGAAGAACCCCGCGAGCGGACGCGACTCGATCGGCCGCGCCACATCGGCCAACCCGCCGGCCGCTGCGAGCGCGACGACCTGCGGATAGCCGAGGACCTCCAAGCTCGCCGCAGGGAACTGTCGCCGGAGCGCGGCCAGCACGGGAAGGGTGAGGATGAAATCGCCGATCGCGCCGCCGCGGATGATGAGGATGCGCCCGCGCATGGTGGGTGCTTGATGCCGCACGGACGGTGTCCGCGGCAACCGTGGATCCTCGGCCGCAGCTTCCTGCCGTTGAAACATCCGCCCCCGGATCAGGGCCGCGCCCGATACGTGGCATCCGGCATCCGGTGTCCACCCCGCAACGCGCGCTTCCCCTGCCCCGGCGCGGCCGGGTAGCTTCCGCCCCGTGAAGCACAAAGGCAAAGCGCTCGACGCCGCCGCCGCCATGCTCGGCAAGGCGTTGATGGCCGTGATCCTGTTGGCGGGGACCTCCGCGTTCCTGTGGCCGAAGAACCTCCTGCTCGCCGCCGCGTTCTGCGGTCTCGGGCTGGTCTTCAGCGCGTTCACGCTCTGGTTCTTCCGCGATCCGGACGCGAAGGTGCCGTCCGATCCGCGGAGCGTCGTCGCGCCGGGCCACGGCAAGGTGGACGTCATCGACGAGACCACCGAACCGAACGTCATGGGCGGACGCTGCAAGCGGATCTCGATCTTCCTCTCCGTCTTCGACGTCCACGTGCAGCAGGCGCCGGTCGCCGGCACGGTGAGCTACCTGAAGCACACGCCCGGGCTGTTCCTCAACGCGCTGAAGACCGAATCGGCCGCGCACAACGAGAACGTGCTCATCGGCCTCCGCCCGGAAGGTTCCGGCGCCCGGGCCATCGGCGTGCGGCTGATCACCGGGCTCATCGCGCGCCGTATCATCCCGTGGGTCCAGGTCGGCGATGTCACCGGCAAGGGCGAGCGCATCTCGCTGATCCAGTTCGGTTCGCGGGTCGATCTCTATCTGCCGCTCGACGCGACGGTCTCGGTGAAGCTCGGCGACCGCGTGGTCGGCGGCGAGACGGTCGTCGCCAAGCTCTGACCATGGACACGCCGAAGCCCAACGCACCGACCACCGAAGGTGCCGGCGATGAGAAGCTGAAGATCTATCTCCTGCCGAACCTGTTCACGGCGGGCAACCTCTTCTGCGGTTTCCTCGCGCTCACCCGCATCGTCGAAGCCGACCCCGGTGCGGCCAACTTCAACTCCATCATCCGCCACGCCCTCGGCTACATCCTGCTCGCGTGCATCTTCGACCTGCTCGACGGGCGGGTGGCGCGGATGGGCGGCTACGAATCGCCCTTCGGCCGCGAGTTCGATTCGCTCGCGGACATCGTGAGCTTCGGCGTCGCGCCGGCGTTCCTCGTGCACCGCATCGTGCTGAAGCCGGTGTTCGTGAACCATCCCGAGGTCGGCTGGTTCATCGCCTCGCTGTACGTGATCTGCGGCGCCTTCCGCCTCGCGCGGTTCAACTGCCTCGCCGCCATGAGCAACGCCGGCGGCGGGAAATACTTCCTCGGCTTCCCCATCCCGATGGCCGCCGGCATGGTCGCTTCGCTCACGCTGTTCTTGATGTGGTTCGACGAGAAGGATTTCCAGTTCGGGACCTGGCGCTACGCGCTGCCGGTGATCCTGGTTTTCCTCTCGTTCATGATGGTGAGCGAGGTCAAGTATCCGACCTTCAAGAAGCTCGACTGGCGGACCCAGCGGCCGTTCGTGAAGACGTTGATCATCGCGCTCCTGATCGGCTCGTTCATCGTGCTCTGGCAGCAGATCCTGCCCGTGGTCGCGCCGCTGGTCTTCACCGCGTACCTCGTCTACGGCTTCATCCGTCCCAGCATCTCGCGGCGGATGCAGAAGGAGATCGAGGTGGATGACGACCCCGACGAAGGCGACGCGGACGGCGCGGACGCGACGGGCAAGTGAGGCTCGACATGCTGGATTGGCAGGAACTCCCGTTGGACGCCGGCCTCGGCATGCTGGCCGGGTTCATCACGTCGGCGCTCGGCGGACCGATCAACGTCACCATCGTGAACGAGAGCGCCCGCAGCGGTTTCCTGCGGGCCTTCCTCATCGCCGTCGGCGCGGTGCTGATGGAGACGATCTACTGCGCGATGGCGTTCGCCGGCTTCAGCTCGATCTTCCTCTCGAACACGGCCCAGGCGGTGATGCAGCTGACCAGCTTCGTGCTCGTGCTCTGGTTGGGACTGAAGTACCTGCTGGCCGGCCACGTCCCGGGTGAAGGCCGCGTCGAACGGATGGTCGAGAAACGGTTGAACCCGCACACGGCCTTCTGGATCGGCTTCGTCCGCGTCCTCGCGAACCCGGGCGTCCTGCTTCTCTGGCTCGGCATCACGGCGTCCTTGCTCTCCCACGGCGCACTCGATCCCACCTGGTCCAGCAAGGGCGTGTTCTGCGCCGGCGTGGCGGCCAGCGGACTCATCTGGTTCGCCGGCGTGAGCGCCGCCGTGGCACGTGGGAAGGGACGCTTCTCGGTCACGCTGCTGCGCACCATATCCCGGGCCAGCGGCATCGTCCTGCTCATCACCGCCGCCGTCATCGCGGTGCGGCTCGTGCAGCTGTTGGCGAAGCGGTGAGTAGCAGGGGCGAAGTCTCGGGTCGCGGGTCTCAGCCGGAACCATGCAGACGGATCCGGGTGGCACGGCCAACTTGGCCGTTCTCGGCGGCAACTTGCCGCCGAGTTTCGGCACCGGTAGCGCGCACACCAAAGGGTACATCCCCGGCGCACCCAGAGCGGCGGGCGAGTCGCCCGCCACAACGGGCCGGTGACCCGTTCCACCCAGACCTCTAGTGCATCGTTCCGGCTCAGGTCCAAGAGCCAAGGTGCAGGAGCCAAGCTCCGTGAGACCTGACGCGACGGGATCTTCGACTTGAGACTTCGGACCTTGGACCCGAGACCCCAGACCCCAGCCCCCCCGCCCCCCGAGTCTCGTAGACAAATCTTCCCGTCCTGCGCGTCCTCCCGTTGTCCTTCCATGTCCCCGCGCCTACTGGAACGCCTGTACGACGACCACGCCGATGCGTTGACGGGCTTCCTCATGGACCTGACCCGCGACCCCGCGGACGCACGGGACGCCCTCCAAGAGATCTTCATCAAGCTTGCCACCCGACCCGAGCTGCTCGACGGCGTGCGCGAGGAGCGGGGCTTCCTGCTCCGCCTCGCTCACAACCTCGCCATCGACCTGATCCGCCGTCGCGCGGCCCGCTCCCGCGCGCACGACGCTCTGGCAGAAGAGGCGTCCGGGCTCTTCGCCTCCACGTCCGATCCCGACGAGGCCGCCTTCCGCGATGAGCTCGCCAAAGCCCTCGGCGCGCTGCCCATCGACCAACGCACGGTGGTCCATCTCAAACTTTGGGAAGGCCTCACCTTCGACGCGATCGCCGAGACCTTGGGGATCCCGCCGAACACCGCGGCCAGCCGCTACCGCTACGGCGTAGACAAACTGCGGGCCCTGCTACGTCCCCTTTACGACGAGATCCGTTGAACCGGAGAATCCGCGATGGAACCGACCCCAGACCAGCCCTTGGACGACTTCGAGCGACAGCTCGCCCGCACACCGCGCCGCGCCGCGCCGCCGGACTGGCGGGCCGACATCCTCGCCAACGCCCATTCCGCCGCCGCGGCCCGCGGAATCGAAAGTCCGCGCTCCCGAGCGGACGAACCTTCCAGTCCGCACAATCCCGCGCTTCAGCTCTGGGCCTGGCTCGCCGGCATCTCGCCGGCGTGGCGGGCGCTGGCCGCGGTGTGGGCGGTCTGCCTCACGGTGAACCATTTCACCAGCAGTCCTGCCACCGGCTCGCTCGCTTCCCGCGGCGACCGCGGCAGCCTCGCACCCGAACAGATCGCCGCGGCCCGCGCGCAACGTGCCGAACTGCTCCAACTCGCCGGTCTCTCCGAACCCGAGCCCGCCGAACCACCGCCGCTCCGCCCGCCCGGTCCGCGCAGCAGCCTCCGCCGGCACGGACGCCCCAGCTACGGCTGACCCCTCGCCGCTCATGC
>JANNAJ010000312.1:0-3235 GCA_031384285.1 Verrucomicrobiota bacterium | reverse complement strand
GAACGTTCAACAAACTGCCGCAACTCCCGGCGTCGATCTCTACTTCGGCGGCACGGAGCACGCGGTGCTGCATCTGCTCTACGCGCGTTTCTGGCACAAGGTGCTGTTCGACCTCGGCCACGTCTCCACCGCGGAGCCGTTCCACAGGCTCGTCAACCAGGGCATCATCCTTGGCGAGGACGGCCAGAAGATGTCGAAATCCCGCGGCAACGTGGTGAACCCCGACGACGTGCTGGCCGAGTTCGGCGCGGACGCCTTCCGGCTCTACGAGATGTTCATGGGCCCGCTGCAGGACGTGAAGCCGTGGAACACCCGCGGCGTGGAGGGCGTGTACCGCTTCCTTGGCCGTGTCTGGCGGCTTTTCGTCGACGAACGGTCCGAGACCGCCTACGAGCTCGCCGAGGTCACGGCCGACGCGGAGCAGAAGAAGGGCCTGCTCGGCCTCATCGAGCTCGACCCGAGGATCGGCGACATCGCGCCCGAGCCCGCGCAGCTCAAGGCGCTGCACGCCTGCATCAAGAAGGTCACCGAGGACCTCGACGCGCTGCGGTTCAACACCGCCATCTCAACGATGATGATCTTCGTGAACGAGGCGATGACGTGGCAGACCAAGCCGGCCTCCGTGCTGCGCCCGTTCCTCCAGCTGCTCGCGCCCTTCGCGCCTCACCTCGCGGAGGAGCTCTGGCAAAGGATGTCCAAGACCGGGACCTCGGAATCTTTGTCCTATTCGCCTTGGCCGAAGTTCGACCCGGCGCTGCTCGTCGAGGACACCTTGGAGATCCCGGTGCAGGTGAACGGCAAGCTGCGGGACGTGATCCGCGTGCCCGCCGGCGCGACCCACGACGAGCTCGAGGCCGCCGCCCGCGCTGCCGAGAAGGCCCAGCCCTTCCTGGCCGGCAAGACGATCAAGAAAGTGATCGTCGTGCCGAAGAAGATGGTGAACCTCATCGCCGCGTGACCGACCGCCTGTTCCCGGACGGCCGGATCTGCGCTACGCTCCCCGCGATGACGATGTTGACCAAGCAAGAGCGATGGGTGCTCCTCGCCTTCTTGGCACTCGTCATCACCGGGCTCCTGGGCAAGGCGTGGCTGGCGGCGCGTCCGCCGGAACCGCTGCCCCCGCTGCCCTCGGCCCCGTCCGCCGGAACCGCTCGCTGACATGCCGCAAGATTTCGACAACGCCCTCGAGACCGTCCTGGCCAAGGACCCGCGCTTCCCGCGCGAGGCCTACCATTTCGTGCGCGAGGCGCTCGACCACACCCAGCGCGCCGTGCTCAAGGCCAACGGCGGCCAACCCCGCCACGTCAGCGGACAGGAGCTGCTCGCCGGCATCCGCGACTTCGCGCTCGCGCAGTTCGGCCCGATGGCCTGCTGCGTCCTGGAGGACTGGGGCGTGAAGCGCTGCGAAGATTTCGGCGACCTGGTCTTCAACCTCGTCGAACACGAGATCCTCTCGAAG
The DNA here is from genome assembly GCA_031384285.1 of Verrucomicrobiota bacterium. Classification (GTDB taxonomy): domain Bacteria; phylum Verrucomicrobiota; class Verrucomicrobiia; order Limisphaerales; family UBA9464; genus CAIVQB01. The sequence continues at coordinate 1,776 of JANNAJ010000312.1, read as the reverse complement.
ACCGAGCAGGACAGCCGCGACGACTTCAAGGGCGGATACGATTTCACCGAGGCCTTCCGCCGGCCGTTCATCCCGGCGCAGAAGGGCCGGCCCGACGGTTGCCCGGAATAGGGGCTTGGCTCGGCCGGGGCAGGCGACTAGAAAAAGTCCCGCCATCATGCCTTCCCCCATCTCCCGCCGCCGGTTCATCACGCGCACCGCCCAAGCGGCCGCGTTCACCAAGATCCTCAGCTACGCCGGTCCGGCGTGGGCCGTCTCGCCGAACGAGAAGCTCAACCTGGCGATGATCGGCACCGCCAACCAGGCGCGCTACGACCTCGACAACGTCTCCCATGAGAACGTCGTCGCGCTCTGCGACGTCGATTCCACCTTCCTCGGCAAGGCCGCCGTCTCGCATCCCGGCGCCAAGCAGTTCAACGATTATCGCCGCGTGATCGACCTCAAGGGCATCGACGCCGTCGTCGTCGGCACGCCCGACCACACGCACGCCGTCATCAGCGCCGCCGCGCTGCACTCCGGCCGCCATGTGTACTGCGAGAAGCCGCTCGCCCGGACCATCGCCGAGGTCCGCTATGTCACCGATCTGGCGCGCAAGAAGAAGCTCGTCACCCAGATCGGCACCCAGATCCACGGCGGCGCCAACTACCGCCGCGTCGTCGAGCTCATCCAGGCCGGCGCCATCGGCGAGGTCGCCGAGGTCCACGTCTGGGTGGGCGGCGGTTTCGGCGGCAAGAAGCGTCCGACCGCCACGCCGGCCGTGCCCAAGGACCTCGATTACGACCTCTGGCTCGGTCCGGTCGAGGCGCGTCCGTATTCGCCGGATTATCTGCCCTTCGTCTGGCGCAACTGGTGGGCCTTCGGCGGCGGCACCTTGGCGGACCTCGGCTGCCACCACTTCGACCTGTCGCACTGGGCGCTCGGCCTCAGCTCGCCGGAACGCGTCCGCGTGGTCGACGGCCCGGCACCCGATCCGGAAAGCCCGCCGACCTGGCTCATCGTCGAATACCTCTACCCGGCGCGCGGCGCGAAGTCCCCGGTGAAGCTCCGCTGGTACCACGGCGACAAGCGCCCGCCGCAGTTCGCCGAGGGCAAGCTGCCCAAATGGGGCAACGGCACGCTCTTCGTCGGCAGCAAGGGCATGATCCTCGCCGACTACGACAAGCTCGCGCTGCTGCCCGAGCAGGATTTCGCCAGCTACCAGCGTCCGGCCAAGACGATCCCCGACTCCATCGGCCACCACCGCGAATGGACCCAGGCGTGCAAGCACGGCGGCAAGCCGCTCTGCAACTTCGATTACTCCGGCCCGCTCACCGAGAGCGTGCTGCTCGGCAACGTCGCGCACCGCACCGGCAAAGAGATCGTCTGGAACGCCGCGAAGATGAAGGCCGTCGGCGTGCCCGAGGCCGATCAGTTCATCCACCACCAGTACCGCAAGGGCTGGAAGCTCTGATACCAAGTCGGTGTGATCTCTGGTCGGACCGTTGGCGGGTCGCCCCCCGGCAGCCCGCTCGGCTTGCAGGGCAAGCCGCCCACAACATGAAGCCGAGTTCTACCGGTATCCTCCAAGAGTCGGTATCAATCCCCAACGGGCCGGTGGGCCCGTTCCATCCCGACCTCTGCTGCATCGTTCCGGCCCAGAGCCTGTCTGGAAAGTAGGACAGTGCCTCTGGCCTGTCTGTTCCGGGGCTTCCAGCCCCACGCCAGTCAGGCGGTGCCACGGGCTGGAAGCCCGCAGGCAGACAGGCTGGAAGCCTGTCCTACCAGCCGGCCGGCCTT
>JANNAJ010000273.1:0-1599 GCA_031384285.1 Verrucomicrobiota bacterium | reverse complement strand
CATGGCGTCGCACCGCCGGATCGGCGTCGCGCACGACATCGGCGAGCAACGCGGGCGCCAGGGCACCGGCGGACCGCAAAAGATGGAGCGCGGCGATCTGGGTCGCTGCGGATGGTGCGGCCGATCGTCCTGCCGCGTTCGCCATGGCCGACACCCCGGCGAGGATGGCTTTCAGCGCAGGCACGGCGGCGGGGTCGCCCCGTTCCACCAGCAGCCTCGCGGCGGTGTCGCGATACCATCCATCCGGATGCGCCAGCAGGGCGACCAGCCCCGAGGTGCCGAGACCTGGAATCTTGGGACGTGGACCTCGGGCAACGGCCGCGGTCGGCGTCATCCGCCAGATCCGTCCGCGTTCGCGTCCGCTGTCGAGATCGAGGTTCTTCTTGAGGTTCTCGGGCAACGACCAAGGGTGCTCGATCGTCTCGCGGTACATGTCCACGACCCAGAGGCAGCCGTCCGGCGCGTTGTAGAACTGGACCGGGCGGAACCAGTTGTCGGTGCTGGCGAGGAATTCGGACCTTTGTTCATCCGCCGGACGTTCGCCGATGAGTTGGATGCCGTCGGGCGCGGTCCGGAGTTTCTTGCGGTGGACGAGATTGCTGCCGGCGTCGCCGATGAAGGCATCGCCGGCGAAGTCCGGGCCGTAGGCGTCTCCGCGATAGATCGTCGTGCCGGTCGCGCCGGTGAAGTAACCGCTCGGCCGTCCGCCGCCTTCGACGGGGCCCTCGACCACGCCGGCGACGCGCCAGCGCGTCCGCAGCACGCGCCAAGGTTCGTCGGGGCTGCGGCGATAGACCTCCGCGGCCGGTCCGTCGGCAGCGATGCTCGAACGTGCGGCCGGCAGCTCGTGGAAAGGGTTCGACGGCGCCGCGGTCTCGTCGAAGGCGATGAGCTGGAGGTGGTCGGAGTTCGAGCAGACGAACTTCCGTCCGGTCGCGTCGAACGACATGCCGTGCTGGCCGCCGCCCGTCTCGGCGCGCATCGAGAGCGTCCGCGGGTCGAACGAGAAGTCGCGTCCGCGAAGATCCATCGTCGCCGACGGGGCCTCGCCCCTGCCCTTCGCCTCCCCGGTTCCCCTGCCCCCCTTCCCTGCAGCGCGCCACGACCTCGTGAACCCGCTGTCCACGAGACGCACCTTGCCGCCGCTCATGCTGGTCGCGCCGTGGATGCGGTCGTCGAGGCCCCATTGGAAAGAGTTCATCAACGCCTGGACGTTGAGCTTGTTGGTGGCGTAGGGCGCGTAGTCGCTGGCGAAACCGGTGAAGACGACTTCCCGGATGTCGGCGACGCCGTCGCCGTCGGTGTCCTTCGCGTAGAGGATGTCCGGCGTCGCGCCGATGAAGACGCCCCCGTCCCAGCAGGTGACCGCGGTCGGCCACGGCAGACCGGCGAGGAACACCGTCGCCTTGTCGTAGCGGCCGTCGCCGTCGGTGTCCTCAAGCCGGCGGATGCGCCCGAGCTGTTCCGGCCGGCGCTCGGAGTAGTCGCGCATCTCGACGACGTAAGCGCGGCCCGCCGCATCGACGGTGACCGCGACCGGGCTGCTGACGAGCGGTTCGGCGGCGACGAGCTCGGCGCGGAATCCGGGCCGGAGCGAAA
>JANNAJ010000729.1:0-1606 GCA_031384285.1 Verrucomicrobiota bacterium | reverse complement strand
ATCTCGGCGGGCGTCTCGCCCTTGGTCGCGAGCGCGGCGAGGAAGTCCGCCTTCGGCTCCGCGCCGACCCCGCCGTCGGTGAGCGCGACGACGGCGGCGGCGACCTGGGCATCGTCCAGGGCCTGGCCGGTGCGGACATGGGCGGTGAGTTCAGCGAGCACGTCCGGATTGTGGACCACAGCCGGGCACGGATGGCCACACCGGTGATCGGCCGGACAACGGAGGCGAGGCCCACGTCTGTCTCCGGCATCGACTCCGGCGCGTGGAACTGGATGAATCCACCGCCTGCTTGCCGGACGGATGATGACCATCGAACTCGCCACGCTCGGTTGGAGCCCTTTCTTCGCGGACGCCTTCGCGGCCGTCCGCGTGCCGGGGGTCGTCCCCGCGCGCGTCGCCACCGAGGACAAGCACTTCTACACCGTCGTCGGCGCCGATGGGGACGTCATCGCGGTGATCTCCGGGAAGCTCCATCACCGCCGCCGTTCCGACAGCGCGCTGCCGAAGGTCGGTGACTGGGTCGCCATCGAACGCCAACCGGGCGAGAAGAAGGCCATCATCCACGCGGTGCTGCCCCGCCGCACCACGCTCACGCGAAAGGTGACCGGCCGCGAGATCGTCGAGCAGGTGCTCGCCACCAATCTCGACACCGCGTTCATCGTCCAGGCCCTGGACCCCACGTTCAACCTCCGGCGCTTGGAGCGCTTCCTGGTGATGGTCCACGAAGGCGGTGCGCGGCCCGTCGTCATCCTGAACAAGGCGGACCTTTGCGACGACCTCGCGGCGCGGGTCTCGGAGACCCGCGCCGCGGCGGGCGACGCCACGGTCATCACCGTCAGCGCGCGGACGCGGAAAGGCATCGGCCAGTTGCGCGAGTTCATCCGCCCTGGCGAGACCGTCGCCTTCATCGGCACATCGGGCGTGGGCAAATCGAGCCTCATCAACCGCCTCAACGGCGAGGCGACGCAGCCGACCATCGAGGTCCGGGCGAGCGATTCGAAGGGCCGCCACTCCACGACGTGGCGCGAGCTGATCCCGTTGCCGGGCGGCGGTCTGGTGATCGACACGCCGGGGATGCGCGAGTTCCACATGTGGGTCGCCGGCGAAGGGCTGGACGTGGCCTTCCCCGACCTCGTGGCCATCGCGGCCGGATGCCGCTTCCGCGACTGCAAGCATGAGAACGAGCCGGGCTGCGCGGTGAAGGCGGCGGTGGCCGAGGGCACGGTGACGACCGAACGGCACGGCAGCTTCCTCAAGCTCCAGCGCGAGCTCGCGTTCATCGCCGAAGAGCGCAAGCAGCACACCTACATGGTGAACAAACGTCGCGTGCAGACCGGCACGAAGGCCTGGCTGCAGAAGGACATCCTGTGAACGAGGGCCGCTGGCGGGCACGATCGAGGAAGTCAACTTTGACACCCTGCGGCTCGGCCTGAGATGAAAGCGTCAATGAATTCCCCGGGCACGTTCCCTTGGACCGAGGCTCAAGTCGCCAAGCGGCTGCACGCTGCGGTGGTTTCCTACTGGGCCGGGCGGCTGGGGCAATCGGATTCACAGCGCAAACGCAGGTCCGTGGACAAGGGAACGCGAGGCGAGGTCACCGGAGGCA
>JANNAJ010000178.1:0-6603 GCA_031384285.1 Verrucomicrobiota bacterium | reverse complement strand
CCCGTGACGTTGCTGGCGGTGGTCGCGGTCATGGCCGCAGTGGCCCTGCTGGCTTGCTGGCTGCCGGCCCGCCGGGCCGCGCGAATGGATCCGATGGTGGCGCTGCGGAGCGAATGAAGTGGAAGCCAGTAACCAGTGATCACTGCCCACTGAATACTTTCCCCAACAAACCATGAACGACCTGAAGTTCGCCCTTCGCCAGTTGCTCAAGAACCCCGGCTGCACCGCCGTGGCCGTGCTCACGCTCGCGCTCGGCATCGGCGCGAATACCGCGGTTTACAGCGTTGTCCACGCTGTGTTGTTCCGGCCGCTGCCCTATCACGCGCCGGAGCGGCTGGTCATCGTGTGCGAGAATAATGTGATGCGCGGCCTGGGCCCCATGATCGTCCGCCCGGCCAACTTTCTCGATTGGCGCGGGCAGAGTTCCGTCTTTTCGGCGCTGGCGGCAGAAGTCTATGAGTCCTTCAATGTCTCTGGCAACGGCACGCCGGAGCACGTTCACGCGGCACGAGTGACGGCCAATTACTTCGACATGCTGGGTGTGAAGCCGCGACTGGGTCGCACGTTTGCCACGGGCGAGGATGAGCTTGGCCGGCATCGGGTCGTGGTCTTGAGCCACGGTTTCTGGCAGCGACAGTTCGGCGGCGATCCGACGGTGGTCGGCCGGACCCTCCGGCTCAGCGGTGACACCCACACCATTGCCGGCGTGATGCCGGAAGGTTTCCGCAGCTTCAATCCTGCCGGCGTCTATGGCCGGCCCACGGGGGCCGCCGAGGCGGCCTTGTGGGTGCCGTATCCGTTCACCCCGGAAGAAGGGCAGAACCGTTCGTTTCCCTTCCTGCTGGTGCTGGGCCGCTTGAAGCCGGGAAGACACCGGCCCAGGCGCAGGGCGAGATGGACACCGTCGCGCGCCGCCTGGAGCAGGCCCATGAATCGCAGCGAGGCTGGGGTGCGACCGTGCTGCCGCTGCACCATGAGCTAGTGGGGCGTTCACGTCCCGCGCTGTTCACATTGCTTGGGGCGGTGGGCTTCGTGCTGCTGATTGCCTGCGCCAACGTGGCGAACCTGCTGCTGGTGCGCGCGGCGGCACGGCGGAAGGAATTCGCCGTCCGCGCGGCGCTGGGGGCGGGATGGCGGCAAACGCTGCGGCAACTGCTGGTGGAGAGCCTGCTCCTCACCGGCCTCGGAACGGCGGCCGGGGTGGTTGTCGCCGGCTGGACCCGCCAGTTCATCGCCGGGCTTGGGCCTACCACGCTGATCCGTCTGGAGGAAGTCAGGCTCGACGGATCGGTCCTGGCCTTTGCCGCGCTGATCTCGGTGCTGGCCGCTGCGTTCTATGGCCTGGTCCCGCTGCTGCAAATTCACCGGCAGTCCCTCGCGGAGTCGCTGCAGGACGGCGGGCGCGGCGGAAGTTCGGGCAGGCGGGCGGGCAAGCTGCGCAGCGTGTTGGTCGTGGCGCAGGTGGCGCTGGCGCTCGTGCTGCTGATCGGCGCCGGGCTGATGATCCGGAGCTTCCAGGCGCTTGCCGCCGTGGACCCGGGCTTCCGCGCGGACCGGGTGCTGGCCCTGGATTTCACGCTGCCCGATCCGCAATATTCGGAGGAAACGAGTCGTCTCGCATTGCTGGAACAGTTGCTGGCGCGCGTGGAGGCGCTGCCGGGGATCAAATCCGCCGCGACGGTTTACGGGCTTCCTTTCAGCACCATGCTGAACGCGGCTTCGGCCATCAACCTTCAGGGACGTCCGCTGCCGACGGGCGAACGCATCGTCGTCGGGCACCGGCAGGCCAGCCCCCGCTATTTCGAGACGATGGGAATTTCCTTGGTGAGCGGTCGGACGTTCACGGACGCTGACCACGCAGGTTCGCTGCCCGTGGTGATTGTCAACGAGTCGCTGGCACGCGCCCATTTTCCGCAGGGCAATCCGGTCGGGCAGCGGCTCGCTTTTGGCGCGAGCGGGACAAACTGGTGCGAAATCATCGGCGTGGTCAGGGACGTGAAACTCACCAGCCTGGACGGGGAAGCGCGGCCCGAGGTCTATCAGCCGCACCGGCAGAGCGCATTGTGGATGTTCTCGGTGGTCGTGCGGACAGACCTCGAACCGGCTGGCGTCGCCGCCGCGGTTCGCGCCCAGGCGCTGGCCCTGGATGGTGACCTGCCCGCCGCCAACGTCCGCACGCTGTCGCAGGACGTGGCGCGTTCCCTGGGTTCACGCCGGCTCGCCATCTGGCTGCTCGGAATCTTTTCTGTCATCGCGCTGGTCCTGGCCGTCGCGGGAGTTTACGGGGTCATGTCCTTCGTCGTGAGCCAGCGGACGCGCGAGTTGGGCGTCCGCATGGCCCTGGGCGCGTCGAAGGGAGAAATCTTGAAAATGATCGTAGGCCAGGGAGCCAGGCTGGCCGCGTTCGGGCTGGGTCTCGGAGCCGTGGGAGTCGTGGCGTTGCAACGCGTCATCGCCGGGCAGCTTTACGCGGTCAGCGCCACCGATCCGGTCGTGTTCGCCGGCATCGCCCTGCTTCTGTTTGGGGCCGCGCTGTTGGCCTGTCTGATCCCCGCCTGGCGCGCGGCGCGGGTAGATCCCATGGTGGCGTTGAGAAGCGAGTGAAGAAGAAACGAGTAATCAGTAAACAGTGTTCAGTGATCAGTAAGCCAATGAACCAATCCTACCTGATGCGCCTCCACCCACTGAATGCTGAACACTGATTACTGTCTACTTTCCCCTCTCATGAACGACCTCCGCTTCGCTCTCCGCCAACTGCTGAAGAACCCCGGATTCACAGTAGTGGCCGTGCTCACGCTCGCGCTCGGCATCGGGGCGACGACTGCCCTAGTGAGCGTGGTGCGCATCGCCTTGTTCGACCCGTTGCCGACGGCTCATCCCGACCGGCTGCTCCAATTGGTGGCGCGGCACAAAAAGCAGGGATGGACCGCTCCCGGCCTGAATCCGCCCGCGCTGCGGGAGGTCCGGGCACAGACCAATCTGTTTGCCCGGGTCGCCGCCTACGAAATGGAATCACTGACGCTCGCGGGGGAGGAGTTTCCCCAGCCGGTGCCCGGTCTGCGCGTCACGCCGGAGTTCTTTTCGCTCTGGACGCTGCGTCCCTTGCTCGGCCGCACCTTCGCCGCCGATGAAGGCCGGCCGGGAAACGATACCGCCATCATCCTGGGTCATCGCGCGTGGCAGAGCCGATTTGGTGGCGACCCTGCCATCGTCGGCCGCAAGGTGCAGTTCAAGGAGCGGGTGATGACGGTGGTGGGCGTGATGCCGCCGCACTTCTCGTTTCCAACCGAGTGGTGGGAATACTGGCGTCCGTTTGCGGGGCCGCAGAACCCGGCGCCCAACGGAACGACGGACCTCGGCGCGGGCGACTGGCTGTCCAACACCGGTGTCATCGCGGAACTGCGCGCCGGTGTCGAGCCCGTGCAGGCCCAGTCGTTTCTCGACGTGCTCGCCGCGCAGCAGGCGGAGGCGTCGCCGATGACCCGCGAGTTTGAGCTCCTAGCCCGTGACATCCGCGAGCTGTTCACCCGGCCTGAGGTGCGCCGCACGTTCGGCGCCCTCCTTGGAGCCGTCGTCCTGGTGCTGCTGATCGCGGCGGCGAACGTCGCGAACCTGCAGCTCGCCCGCACTGAGACCCGGCAGCAGGAACTGGCGGTCCGGTCGGCGCTCGGGGCCGGGCGCGGCCGGGTGTTCCGGCAACTGCTTGCGGAAAGCCTGTTGCTCGCTGCGCTCGGCGGCGCGGCGGGCCTGGTGGTGACGGCCCTGGGCCTGGACCTGCTGCAAAAGCTCGTCCCGCCCGAACTGCCGCGGCTCAAGCCCGTCACTCTAGATGCGGGTGTGCTGGCCGTGACGTCGGTCATCACGCTGGCCAGCGCATTTCTCTTTGGCCTCGTGCCGGCCTGGCAAGGCGGGCGCACCGGCGTGGGCGAGGTGCTCAAGGTGGGCGCGGCTTCGAGCACGCCCGACCGACGGCGCGGGCGCTTCAGCCGCGCGCTGATCGTGGTCCAGGTGGCGCTCGCGCTGATGCTGCTCGCCGGGGCGGGGCTGATGATGCGGAGCGTGCGCGCCCTGCTGACGGTCCCGCTCGGTATCGACCCGCGCGGGGTGGTGCGGGTCTATCCGAGCCTCGACATGAACCGCTACCTGGGAGATCCCGACCTGGGGGCGGCCGCTCTGGACGCGGTGTTTGCGGACATGCAGCAGCGCGTGGCGGCGCTGCCCGGAGTGGTCGGCACCGGCATCGCCCTCGAAGGCGGCGTGCAAGCTGTCAAAGCTTCATCCGAGGTAGGCACGCCTACGGAGGTCCAGGAATACTTCGTGGGCGTGGGCCCGGCGGATCCGCTCCAGATGATGCGGGTGCCGCTGCTGAAGGGCCGCTGGCTGGAGCGCGGCGACGCCAGTCAAGGCGCGCCGCGAATCCTGGTGAACGATGCGGCAGCCCGGCGGCTCTGGCCCGGGGAAAGTCCCGTCGGCAAGCGGCTTTGGCACCGGTCGGGCAACGAAACCAGGAGTTGTGAAGTTGTGGGCGTTGTCGGCGATTACCGCGAATTCCGCTACGATCTCGAGACGCCGCCGACGTTCTACCGCGTGCTGGCCAAGGCGCCGGTATTCGGTCCGAGCCGTTGCCTGTGGGTGCGCACGGCGGTGCCGGCCGTGACGCTGCACAAGGCCATCGGCCGCGAACTCAAGGCCGCAGGGGCCGACCAGTCCCCGCCGATGTTCAGCGACCTGGAAGAATCCCTCTACGTTGCCACCGCAGGCCACCGCACGTTGATGCTTTACCTGACGATCTTTGCCGGCGTCGGACTGCTGCTCGCCGCCATCGGCCTCTACGGCGTGCTGGCTTACAGCGTGGCGCAGCGCACCCGCGAGATTGGTATCCGCATGGCGCTGGGCGCGCAGCTCGCCGATGTGATGAGGCTCATCGTCGGCGACGGCGCGCGCTTGGTTCTTCTCGGGTTACTGCTGGGGCTGGCCGGAGCGTTGGCGTCGGGCCGCCTGTTGAAGTCCTTCTTGTTCGGAACAAGTGCCGCAGACCCGGTCACGCTGGCGTGTGTCGCCGTACTTCTGGGGCTGGTCGGCGGCTTTGCCGCCTGGCTGCCCGCGCGCAAGGCCAGCCGGATCGATCCGATGGTGGCGCTGAGAGGCGAATGAAGTAGGGAGAGTGAAGATATATCTCAAATCCACCGGGCGCGTTCGCCTCAACCGTTCCTGCACTCTGCATCCTGCCTTCTGCCTTTCCGTATGAACGACCTTTCTTGGTTGCCAAGACTCGCGCTCCTTCCGGGTCAGTTTGGCGAGGCCACGTCAGATTCGCCCTCCGGAAGTGCGGAGTTGCCGCTCCGCCCCGATGTTCTCGGCGGCGCAGCAACGCCGCCCTACCCAAAGGGAGGACAGACCACTGTCCGGGTGCAGGTGATCGATTGGGATCATCCGGCGAACAGCGATTTCCAGCTGGCCAGCCAGTTCGGCGTCACCGGGCCGCTCTATACCTGCCGTTCGGATAGGGGCGGCTCCATCAACAGGCTGCCGCTGGCGGTCAGCGGTGAGGATCACGCCGAGCTCCGGATGCGGTGGCGACGGCTTCGTCCGCGGGGAGGTTCGAGAACGCGCCGAGATTCTTCGCCCGCGCCTTTGATTTTGCTTTGACCGCCGGTTCGGCTTCCCGTGAGGTCCGGCGATGAAGTCGTGCATCGGGACCCGTCCACCTCACGTCCCGAGCCGGTGGCTCGTCCTGATCCTTGGCCTTGGTCTTCTGGGAACCACCCTGCGGGTTGTCGCCCAGGACTGCATGCGCTGGGTCCAGCGGCTCGATGTCGGCAGTCCGGGCCCCCAGGGCCGCCACTGCATGGCCTATGACCGGGACCGGGGAGTCACGCTGCTCTTCACCACCGATCTCTCCGCGGACCTATGGCAGTACGACGGCATCCAGTGGCTCAAACTGAGGGTGACCGGGCCGCGCCCGGCGGACCGCCTGGACGCCGCCTTGGCCTACGACCCGGTACGCCGGGTGGTCGTCCTCTCCGGTGGGATCGGTCGCGGCGCACAGCATCCTCTGGCCGATGTCTGGACGTTCGCGCTGACGGCCCCGGGAGAAGGCCGATGGACGCGCACGTCGGACTTTCCCCGGGCGACCTACGACGTCTCGCACCATATCGAGGAGTCGGGCGGGCGGTCCAACCACCGGATGGTGTTCGATGGATCCCGCAATGAGTTGATCGCGTACGGCGGGGACGCCGACATGAGTCGGTATTACGCCGACGATTTCGCAGATGGGGCCTTCTCGAGCTTTTCGCGCTTCGCTTGGATGGGGAACGACTGGACCCAAACGGTGGTCAACAGGGGCGACGTGTTCGTCGCCGTATCGGATTTTGGCATGGTCTTCGACGACTTCCGACGAAGGGTCGTGGTCCACGGCGGACGCCGGAAGGGCGTCGTCAAAGGCGAAACGGTGGTCTTTGGTTACGACGGCCTGTCCGAAGTCGGGACCAACGACCTCACCCGGCTCTCGACCGGAGCCGGGCGCTTCGCGCATCGGATGGTACATGACACACGGCGGGACCGGTATGTCGTCTTCGGCGGCGCGGTGTTCCTGGGCGGTGA
>JANNAJ010000149.1:0-6707 GCA_031384285.1 Verrucomicrobiota bacterium | reverse complement strand
GTTACGGAGCGGCGAGCCGAGGCAACAAATAATACCACCACGAACCACTATGCGGGTCGAAACAAAACAGAACGCCACCAAGTTAGTGCTCACAACTGCCACCCATAACTATTTGTGTCTGGGTGGTGCCTTTGCCGATGGGCGTGACGAGGTCGATGATCCGCGCCTCGATGAGGTCGGGCGTCGTCTCAAGGCGGAACTTCTCGATCGGGTCGATCGTGGTCAGCAACTCGAAGCGGGGAGAATGCAGGTACTCCTGGTACGATTTCCCGTTCACCTTCAGCACCTCGCGGAGCTGCGGGCTGTTGCCTTTGTGCGGCGGGTTGACCGTGCATTCGATCAAGCAGCCTTCGCGGAGACCGAGGCGCTTGATGGAATCCGGCGTCAGGAAGACATCGACCGGCTTCGGCGCATAATGGCCCTTGGCCGAACGCAGGAAGCCGAAGCCCTTCTCGGAGATCTCGAGATAGCCTTCCTGAAGGACGGGCTTGCCGTCGGCATCGAGCTGCGGGCCTTGCGGCGGCATGGGCCGCTGCTGCTGCTGGTTGTTGCCACCGCCCCCGTTTCCGCCGTTTCCGCCATTGCCACCACCACCGCCACCGCCCCGTTGCTGGTTGTGCTGCTGGTGACGGCCGCCGCCTTGGCGGCGCTGCTGGTTATGGCGACCGCCGCCGCCCCGCTGCTGGAAACCGCCGCCGCCACCGCCTTGTTGGCGTTGCTGGTTGAAATTCTGCGGATTGCCTCCGCTGTTGTCGTTGCCGCCGGGGTTTCCCCCTGGGTTGCCTCCGTTGCCACCATTCCCGCCTTGGTCCGGGCCGGATTGGCCAGGGGAGTTGGACGGACCGTCGTTCCCGGGCGACCAATCGCCGGAAGAAGGGCGGGTCTGGGATGCCTGCGGATTGCTTTCACTCATACGTTGCGCGTTGTGTCGTCCGGAAGGATCTGGACCCAGGAAAGGCGGCGAACACAAGAAAGCCGCGGGAAGTTCGAACTTGGGGAAGCAGTGCCGGGAGAGACTTCTCACGGACTGGCAGACCTCGGACCTGCTTCTAGTAACGGCTGATCTGGCTCACCGCAACCCTTTGTTTGTGCCGGACATGAAAAATCCGGGCGCGGAGGCCCGGATCGTTCGTCATATCGGTCGAAAGGCGCGGATCATTCGATGCCGAGCAGTTTGCGGCCTTCGGCGGTGATCATGCTCTGGTGCCAAGGCGGGTCCCAGACGATCTCGACGCCTGCGTCCTCGACGCCGGGCAGCATGAGGATCTTCTGCTGGGCGTCGCCGGCGATGGTCGCGCCCATGCCGCAACCGGGCGCGGTCAAGGTCATCTTGACGAACACTTTCTTGTTACCGGTCGGGAGCGGCTCGATGCCCATGTCGTAGACGAGCCCCAGGTCCACGATGTTGACCGGGATCTCCGGGTCATAGCAGGACCGGAGCGTCTCCCAGACCATCTGCTCGTTCACCAGTTCGTCCGCCGCGAACGCGCGACCGACCTGTTCGTCGGGCTTGAGCCCGAGCGCGTCGGCGTCCTTGGAGCCGATGCGGTACAGGCCGCCATTCGCATGGACGGTGTAGGTCCCGCCGAGGGTCTGCGTGATGTCCACGTCGGAGCCGGCGGGGAGCGTGACCACGTGGCCTGCGGGGATCTGCACCGCTTCGGTGTCGCGGCTGAGCGTGACGGTCTGGACTGATGTCATGTCGGGCGCAATGTAGACGGCGACACCGGAGTGCCAAGGAAGGAAGCGCGCGGGATCTTCTCCGCGCGCCGGGTACCGGCCAAAAGAACCGGCACCGCTCCCCTTCCCCGGCCCTTCCGGAGACGTGGGTTCAGCCGCCGACCTCGGCGCGGGCCTCGGCCGCGAGCGCGGTCGAGAGATACCGTTCGCCGGTCGAGCAAGCGATGGTGACGATGGTCTTGCCCTTGTTCTCGGGGCGTTTGGCGACCTCGATCGCGGCGACGACGTTCGCGCCGGTGGAGATGCCCACGAGCAGGCCCTCTTCCTTGGCGAGGCGGCGGGCCATCGCGAAGGCGTCGTCGTTGGCGACCTGGACGGCCTCGACGATCTGCGGGTTCCCCGCGGCGTCCTTGAGGTGGAGATTCTTCGGCACGAACCCGGCGCCGGTGCCCTGGATCTTGTGCGGACCGGGTTTGACGGGCTCGCCCTTCAAGGTCTGGGTGATGACCGGTGAATCCTTCGGCTCGACGGCGATGGCCGCGAAACTCGCCTTCTTGGGATGGATGAACTCGTAGACGCCGGTGATCGTGCCGCCGGTGCCGACCGCGGCGACAAGGATGTCGACCGCGCCGTCGGTGTCTTCCCAGATCTCGGGCCCGGTCGTGGCCGAGTGGACCGCCGGGTTCGCCGGGTTCTCGAACTGCTGCGGGATCCAGGCGCCGGGCGTCTCCTTGGCGAGCTGTTCGGCGCGGGCGATTGCGCCCTTCATGCCTTCGGTGCCGGGCGTGAGCACGAGCTTCGCGCCGAGCAGCGCGAGCAACGTCCGGCGCTCGAGCGACATCGTCTCCGGCATCGTGAGGATGATCTTGTAGCCCTTGGCGGCCGCGACGAATGCGAGCGCGATGCCCGTGTTGCCCGACGTCGGCTCGATGATGGTCGTGCCTGGCTTGAGCACGCCGCGGCGCTCCGCGTCCTCGATCATCGCCATGCCGATGCGGTCCTTCACGCTGCCGAGCGGGTTGAAGAACTCGCACTTGAGCAGCACCGTGGCTTCCAGGCCGGCGGTGACGCGGTTGAGTTTGACCAGCGGGGTGCGGCCCACGGTCTCGACGATGTTGTTGTAGATGCGGCCCATAGGATGCGGTTTCAGGATGCGGAGTGCTCTGGACGCCACCTATTACGGCGGACCGGCCGGGGCCGGGCAAGCGGGTTTTACCCGCGGTCGGCCCGATGCCCTCATCCCGTCCGCAAAGGAGAAGAGCATCCGGAGCCCGGAGCAGAGGAATCGGACGGCGCGCAGACGGTTGGACACCCGGGTCGCGCCGGACGCATCCTCGCGCGGATGTCGCCCGCCGACCGCGCCCGCACCACGTTCCGCTTCGACGCGGGACGGATGTTCTGCGCCGGGATCCTGGAATCGGCCGCGAACACCTTCCTGCTGCTCATCGCGGTGAAGCACTTCCATGCGGGACCGCTTCCGAAGTCCTTCATCGCCGCCGCGGGAAGCGTCGGCCTGCTGCTGTCGCCCGTCGCGGTCACGCTCGTGCAGCGGCTCCGCTGGCCGGCGACGCTCGGCGTCTCGCGTCTCTTCGCGATCGGCGCCGCGTGCTTCGTCCTGATGGCCGCGGCACCGGTGCTCTGGATCTACGTTCCCTTGTGCGTGGTGGCGATGACGCTCAGTTCCGCGGTCATCCCGCTGATGACGGAGACCTACCACGTCAACTACCCCGCCGACATACGTGGCAAGCTCTACGCGCGCGCCTTCACGCTCCGCATCGCCGGGGCGATGCTCTCCGCGTGGGCCGGCGGACGTCTCCTCGACTGGCGGCCCGACGCGTTCCCGGCGCTGCTGCTGACCTTCGGCGCGGCCTTCGCCGTGGCGTCCTGGTGCGCCCGTCGCATCCCCAGCCGTCCGCTGCACGACGACGGTGCGGCGCATCCGCTGCACGCCATGCGCTTCGTGCGCGAGGACCGCGTGTTCCGCCAGACGCTCATCGTGTGGATGTTCATGGGGTTCGCGAACCTGATGATGCTGCCGATGCGCGTGGAGTTCCTCGGCAATCCTCGCCACGGGCTCGCGCGGTCCGCCGCCGAGATCGCCTTCCTCACCGGCGTCGTCCCGAACCTCGCGCGCCTGGTGATGAACCCGGTCTGGGGCTGGCTCTTCGACCGCATGGATTTCTTCGCGCTGCGCACCACGCTGAACATCGGTTTCGCGCTGGGCATCCTCGCCTTCTTCACCAGCGACACCACGACCGGCCTGGTCGTCGGCGCCATCATCTACGGGATCTCGAACGCCGGCGGCGACGTCGCGTGGGGCCTTTGGGTGACGAAGTTCGCTCCGCCCGGACGCGTCGCGGATTACATGGGCGTGCACACGTTTCTCACCGGCGTCCGCGGCGTCGCGGCGCCGGTCGTCGCCTTCCAGCTCGTGCAACGTTACCCGCTCGCGTCGCTCGGTTGGGCCAGCGCCGGGATGATCGTCGTGTCCACGCTGCTGCTGCTGCCCGAGATCGGCCGGAGCCGCGCCAAGCGCAAAGGCGAGGTGGTCACCGAAGAAGTGGTCGACTGATCCTTGCGGCCGGAGACCCGCTCAGGCGGGCTGGCAACGGGGACAGTGGAACGTGCTCCGTCCCGCCTGGACGCAGCGCACGACTTCCCCGGCGCACCGCGTGCACGGCTCGCCGGCGCGTCCGTAGACCGCGAAGCGCTCCTCCGCCGACCGCGTGGCCGGTCCGGTCTCCTTCGCGCCGTAGTAGAACAGCGCGTCGCCCTTCCCTGCCCCGCTCCAATCCAACGGCACCGAGCTGCCGAGGCGGATCGCATCGACCAGGACCTCCCGGATGCGGTCGCGCAGGCGGCCGATCTCCTCGCGTCCGAGCGACCGCGCAGGGCGCATCGGCGAGATCCCGGCAAGGAACAATGCTTCGCTCGCGTAGATGTTACCGATGCCGGCGAGGAGCGACTGGTCCAGCAGCTTCACCTTCACTGCTTGGGATGATCGCCCGAGCGCCACCGAGAAAGCATCGACGGTGAATTCGTCCGACAACGGCTCCGGACCGAGCTCCGCGAGCGGCGCCCGATCCAGGTTGAAGCGGCCGAAACATCGCGGGTCCTCGAACACGAAGCGCTGCTCGCCGAGATCGAGCGACACCGCCGTGTGCTTGGGCAGCGCAGCGGCGGCGGGTTGGAGGAACATCCGTCCGGTCATGCCGAGATGCCCGACCAAGGAGAACGGATCCGCGGCCTTCCCGTGGCGCAGCTCGAAGAGGAGATACTTCGCCCGTCGCGTCGTCGCGCCGAACGTCGCGCCGACGAGCCGGTCAGCCAAGGTCGCGGACGTCTCCGGCCGCACGATCTTCGCGCGACCAACCGCGATGCCGCGGATCCGCTTCCCGCGGAGCAGCGGATCCAGATGGCGGACGAGGACTTCGACTTCGGGCAGCTCCGGCATGAAGCGCGACGGTAGATAAGTGCCGAGGCCGCGCAACGTCGGCGTCGTCCGACTCGAACGTAGAATGCAGACGTTGGTCCGCCGCCGCCGCGCTCGCCCTGCTGATGGCCGGGTGGTGGTGGTATCACCGGGGGACGGCGTGAGAACCCTGCCGGCGTCTGCCTTCGCCGCGTTGACGCCCAGCCACCCGGCTGACAGTTTCCGCGCATGAAGTCCAAGAAGCCTGTGCCCGTCACGGAGCCGGAGGTGGAAACCAACGGCACCCGCTGGGCGGCGGAAGCCCGGGCGCGGTGCAACAAGCTGACCGACGCCGGACGTGAGGAGCTGCTCGCGTCCGCCATGCGCCTCATCTATGCCGAACCCGCCAAACCAGCACCGGCTCGTCGCCGTTGACACCAACGTCCTGCTGGACTTTGCGGCCGGCTCCGAGGCCGTGCTGGATGCAGTTGCCACGATCCGGCGGCGGCTGCGGAGCGCCGAGCTGATCGTCTCTCCCACCGTCGTGCTTGAGCTCGCGGAGATCGAGCAGCGCGCCCCTGAGCCGGAAGCCCGCGCCGCAGCCCGCACCGCGTTGCTGTCCATGCGGACTGCCTGGCGTTTCCGCCCCATGAACCTCATGCCCGTCGGCCACGGCATCGTGGAGCACATCGGCGAGCGGCTATTGGACCGGGGCCTCATCCCACGCCAGGTGCGGCACGATGCCTTCATCCTCGCCGAGGCGGCGTTGTTGGGCTGCTCGATCCTGGTGTCCAGCGACCAGCACCTACGCGCTGTGGATCACGAGCGGGCGGCGCTGGAACTCAAAGCTGCGGACGTGGACATGCCGGTCGTCGCCACGCCGCGGGAGATCGTCCGCAAGTTCTTCGCGCGTTGAATCCATGACCGCCACGACGCTGAAGCGCGCGAAATTGGTGTACAGGCGATGGTTCGCCGCCGCGCTCGCCCGGCTGCGGGCCGAGTGGTGGTGGTATCACCGGGGGACGGCGTGAGGGAATCAAGTCCTAGGTCGGTGTGCGCGCAGATCCTTCGCGGAGTCCTCTTCGCAGCAGTCCTGCTTGGATTGCTGATGCTGGCCTTGCTGCCATTTGGGTCCGAAAAGCCCAATCGTATTGTCATCCTTTACTGCGCGCAGGACCAGGTGTTCGCGGAGCCCATCCTCGCGGAGTTCACCCGGCGGACCGGCATCCGGGTGAAGGCGGTGTTCGACAGCGAGGCGGTCAAGACCGTCGGCCTGGCCAACCGGTTGCTTGCTGAGCGCGGCCGGCCGGCCTGCGATGTCTTCTGGGGCAACGAAGAATTCCGGACGCGTCAGCTCGCCGAAGCCGGGATCTTCCGCGAGTCCGACGGCTGGAAGGCGTTCGGCCGGCGCACCCGACGGCTGGTGGTGAACGCACGGTGGGTCAATGATCAGTCATCTGTGGTTCCGTATCGAGCGGGACAGGCCGGTGCGACCGTCGCTGCCCCACTGACCAAGGATCCATCGGCCACCCCGCCCGCTTCGCTTCTCGAACTCACGAACTCGCGTTGGCGCGGCAAGGTCTCGCTCGCGTTCCCGCTGTTCGGCACCACCGCC
>JANNAJ010000125.1:0-4357 GCA_031384285.1 Verrucomicrobiota bacterium | reverse complement strand
ATCCGTTCGATCCGCAGCGGCCGCACACGCCGGATCCGGGAGGCACGACGACCGGCGCGGCACCCGATTGACGGCGGCGACGGGTGTTTGCCGCGGCTCGACTTGGCCGGGCCCTCGGGTCCAGCTTTCGCCATGCTCCGTCCCTGCTTGGCGTTGTTGCCGGTCCTGCTCGTGGTCTGGTTGGCCGGGTGCCGGACGGGCCAGCCGATCGCGCCTGCGCCCTCGACCGCTTTCCGGACCGAGAAGCTCGCGGAGATCGATGCCGCCATCCAGGCCTCGATCGGCGAAGGCCAGACCCCGGGCGGCGTGCTCTGGTTGGAGCGCCGTGGCATCGCGTACCACAAAGCGTTCGGCGACCGCGCCGTCGAGCCGGTCCGCGAGCCGATGACCGAGGACACGATCTTCGACGCCGCGTCGCTCACCAAGGTGATCGCGACGACCACCGCGGTGATGAAGCTCGTCGAGCAAGGTCGAATCGACGTGGAAGCCCCGGTGCGGCGCTACCTGCCGGAATTCGCCGCGAACGGGAAGGACGCCGTCACCGTCCGGCAGTTGCTCACCCACGTCTCCGGCCTTCCGCCGGGGCTCTCGTTGCAAAAGGAGTGGACGGGACGCGCTGCCGCCATCGCCCACGCCTGTTTCGAAAAGCTGGTCGAACCGCCCGGCACGAAGTCCCGGTACAGCGACATCAATTTTATCCTGCTCGGCGAGGTCGTCCGGCGCGTCGCCGGCGAGCCGCTCGACCGGTTCTGCGCCCGCGAGGTCTTCGGTCCGCTCGGGATGAAGGACACGGGATTCCGGCCCTTCGACCCGGCGACCGGGGTCGCCTTCACCGCACCGGGCAGCGGGCGCATCGCGCCGACCGAGCATCGGGCGGAAGGCATCCTGCGCGGCGTCGTGCACGATCCGACATCGCGGCGCATGGGCGGCGTGGCCGGGCACGCCGGGTTGTTCACCACCGCGGGCGATCTGGCCCGGTTCTCCAGGATGATGCTCGGCGGCGGCGTGGTCGATGGACGGCGGGTGCTGCGTCCGGAGACGGTGAAGCTGATGACGTCCGTCCGATCGCCGCCGGGTCTGGCCCGGCGGGGGTTCGGCTGGGACATCGATTCGCCCTATGCCGGTCCGCGCGGCGCTCTCTTCCCCATCGGTAGCTTCGGCCACACGGGCTGGACCGGCACGAGCCTGTGGATCGATCCGTTCTCCGGCACTTTCGTGGTCTTCGTCGCGAACCGGAACCATCCGACCGAGGCGGGCAACGTCATCGGATTGCGTCGCAAGCTCGGGACGCTAGCCGCCGAGGCGGTGCGCGATTTCGATTTCACCCACGTCGCCGGCGCGCTGCCTCCGGACCCTGCGTCGTCGCGGTGAGGTTTCAAGGCCCAGGTCCCAAGTCTCGGGTCTCGGCGGTGATGGGAAGAAGGCAGCGACCGTGATCGCGACCACGCTGCAAGGCGGAGGCTGTGGCGGAGGAGAGCACTGACGAATGCTGCCAGGCGGCTGGCATGGACGTTCGCTGGAGCGGCTGGTGGAACAAGGCGGGCAGCGGAAATGCCGCTGACCGTCCGCCTTGGTCTTGAGCCACCGGATCGTTCCGGGTGGAACAGGCCACCGGCCTGTCCTCGGTGGCAACCTGCCACCGAGTTTCGGCGGCGATGACATCCCCGCCCGCCATCGCATCCGTTGCGCACCTGGACTTCGCGCGCCGCACCCCGAGCGGCCGGCGGGTCGCCCGCCGCGACGGGCCGGTGGCCCGTTCCACCCCGACCAGGACGGGCGGTGTCTGAGACTTGGGGCCGGCCTTGGTCCGGAGCCGCCGACTTGGTGCGAGTGGAACGGGCTGCTACACCGCCACCGGAGCCTTGATGGCCGGGTGCGGATCGTACCCGACCAGCTCGAAGTCCTCGTACCGGAAGGCGTGGATGTCCTTCACCTCCGGGTTGATCTTCATCGTCGGGAGCGGCCGGGGCTCACGGCCGAGCTGCAGCTTCACTTGCTCGACATGGTTCGAGTAGATGTGGACGTCGCCGAAGGTATGGATGAAGTCGCCCGGTTTCAGCCCGGTCACCTGCGCCACCATGAGCGTGAGCAGCGCATAGCTGGCGATGTTGAACGGCACGCCGAGGAACAGGTCGGCGCTGCGCTGGTAGAGCTGGCAGCTCAGCTCGCCGTCGCTCACGTAGAACTGGAAGAGCGAATGGCACGGCGGCAGGGCCATCGTGCCGATTTCACCCGGGTTCCACGCGCTCACGATCAGCCGGCGGGAATCGGGGTTCTTCCGGATCTGGGCGATGACGTCGTCGAGCTGATGGATGCTGCGGCCGTCGGCGGTGCGCCAGTCGCACCATTGCGCGCCGTACACGCGGCCGAGGTCGCCGGTCTGCTTGTCCGCCCATTCGTTCCAGATCGTGACGCCGTGCTCTTGCAGCCAGCGGACGTTCGTGTCGCCGCGGATGAACCAGAGCAGCTCGTACAGGATCGACTTGAGGTGGACCTTCTTGGTCGTGACCAGCGGGAATCCGTCGGCGAGCCGGTAGCGCGTCTGCGCGCCGAAGAGCGAGTAGGTGCCGGTGCCGGTGCGGTCGGACTTGAACTTGCCGTGCTCGAGCACGTGCCGGAGGAGATCGAGATAAGGGCGCATCGGCGGCGGAGACGTTCTGGTTTCCTGCGCCCGGGTTCAAGGGCGCTTCGGGAAGGGTCTCGGGTCTCGGGTCTCGGGTCTCAGGTTTCAGGTCCACGCCACCGCATCACGCTACTTTCAGATAGATTGCCTTCAGATACTTCGCCTCGGGGATGGTGGCCGGATGGTCGGGTGCGTGGTTCGTGGTGCGGAGCTCGGTGACGCGGCGTCCGGTGAGACGGGCGGCTTCGCGCACCGCGCCGAAGAACTCGTTCTCGCTCACGTGCGCGCTGCACGACGCCGCCAGCAATGTCCCGCCGGGTCGCACGCGTGCGATGCCCGAGGTCGCGAGCCGTCCATAGGCCTGGATCGCGCCGTGGCGCTCGGCCTCGCGCTTCGCCAACGACGGCGGATCGAGGACCACCAGGTCGAAGGCGCGCACCGGACCGTTGGCGAGCCACTCGAAGGCATCGCCCTGCACCTGGTCGTGCGGCACGGCGCTGATCCGCGCGTCGTCGTGGTTCAGCGCGAAGTTGCGCTTGGCCGATGCGAGCGCGTGGGCCGACAGGTCGAGGTCGGTCACCGACTTCGCGCCGCCGCGCGCGGCATAGAGGCTGAACCCGCCGGAGAAGCTGAAGGCGTTCAGCACCTCCGCGCCGGCCGCCAGGGTCCCGACGATCCGGCGGTTGTCGCGCTGGTCGAGGAAGAACCCGGTCTTCTGTCCGCGGACGACGTCGGCCTCGAACCGCAGACCGGATTCGCGGAA
The DNA here is from genome assembly GCA_031384285.1 of Verrucomicrobiota bacterium. GTDB lineage: Bacteria > Verrucomicrobiota > Verrucomicrobiia > Limisphaerales > UBA9464 > CAIVQB01. Next base: position 971 of record JANNAJ010000125.1, on the reverse strand, counting down.
CACCACGATCGGACCTGGTGCCTCCTCGCCCGACGGCTGGGTGCCGCCGAGCTCCGCGCCGTCCTCGAGGCCGATCAAGCCCGCCGCGTCCTGGCTGTTCCGGCTGAGGCGCAAGACCAGGCGGGCAGGACGGAGCACCGCTTGGATCATCGCTGTCAGCTCCGCCACGCGCGGCAGCCACACGGGGGAGTAGAGCTTGAGCACCAAGGTGTCGGCGTAGCGGTCGAGCACGAGGCCCGGCCAACCGTCGCTCTCGCCGTTGATGAGCCGGTAGCCGTCGGTGTCCGGTCCGATGGCCTCCGGTGTGCGGCGCGCCACCGCGGCGTCGAACCGTGCGCGCCACCACGCCGCGTCGATGGTGACCGGCTTGCCGGCGTGGAGGATCCGGACGCGGATGGGCGAACCGGGATCGAAGAGGCCGATGGCGAGGAACTTGTCGCCCCGGTCGAAGATGACCGCGAGCTCGCCCGCCTCGGCGTCGCGGTTCTGCTCGCGCAGGGAGTCGGTGTAGACCCACGGGTGGCCGCCGCGGATGATAGATTCCGCCGTCGCGGTGACGCGGAGGCGGAGACGGGGCTTGGCGGCGGACGAAGACATCGCCGCGAGGATGAACGACCGCGGCCACCGCGGCGAGGACCGCTTTGGAAGAGGGATCGAAGGAGGGCGCAACCCGGTTTCTTGCAGGGATGTGGCGTCAACTTTGAAAGCCGGAGGCTTGCCAGCCATTGGCCGGGGGTTGAGCGCCAGCGACGCGGAGGCCGAACTTCGCCTCTGCGTTGGGTTCGGGCTCTTCCACAAGAGTCCGTGGTCACGGAGGGCGGCTGCCACTTTCGACCCGTGGAAGTCGCCAGTGCGGGACCCGCAGGACAGATGGGGCCGCGCGGCAGCGCGGACCCTACCCACGATGGTAGGGACGGGCTGCCGCCCGTCCGTGACTTCTCCCCGCCTCGGCGGCATCCGCAGCACGCCGA
>JANNAJ010000046.1:0-4691 GCA_031384285.1 Verrucomicrobiota bacterium | reverse complement strand
AGCAGGTCCACGAGCTCATCCAGTCGACCGATGACAAGGACACCGGCGAGGAGCTGATGGAGTGCAACCGCCGCATCGCCGACCTGCGCCACGCGGTGCAGACGTTCCTCAAGCAGGACGCCGAGGAGCACGTCTACTGGGTCGAGCGCTCGGGCCGGACGCAGCGCAACCTCACGCTGAACGCCGCGCCGGTGGATGTCGCCGATTTCCTCCGCGCCCGGCTCTTCGGCTCGGCGACGAGCATCATCATGACCAGCGCGACGTTGGCGACGAACGTCGCCGCCGCGCCCGCGCCACGCCCTACGACGAAGGATACCGCCACCGGCCGCGACACCCCTGCCCCGCCGCCGCCTCGGCCGCGCGGTCTCGACTACATCGCGCGCCGTGTCGGCGGTGAATCGGCGGAGAAGCTCCAGGTCGGTTCTCCGTTCGACTACGCGAAGCAGATGCGGCTCTTCATCGCCGGCAAGATGCCCGACCCGCGCGACGCCGGCTACGAGGAGGCCTTGGTCGCGCAGATCGAACGCTTCGTGACCGCCACCCACGGCAAGGCCTTCGTGCTCTTCACCAACACGCGTCTCATGCAGGCCGTCGCCGGCCGCATGGAGCGCTTCTTCATGCGGCTCGACATCGAGTGCTACGTGCAGGGCACCGGAACGCCGCGCTCGACCATGCTGGAGAAGTTCAAGGACAACGTGGATTCGGTGCTCTTCGGCACGGATTCGTTCTGGCAGGGCGTCGACGTCCCGGGCGACGCGCTGAGCAACGTCATCATCACGCGGCTGCCCTTCGCGGTGCCGGACCATCCGCTGACGGAGGCACGGCTCGAGCGCATCGAGGCCGCGGGCGGGAACGCGTTCTTCGACTTCAGCCTGCCCGAGGCGGTGCTGAAGTTCCGCCAAGGCGTCGGCCGGCTCATCCGCACGCAGAACGACAAAGGGATCGTGGTGGTGCTCGACAACCGCGTCCTCACCAAGCGCTACGGCCAACAGTTCCTCGACGCCATCCCGAAGTGCCCGGTGGAAGTGGTCTGAAGCGGCGCGCCGATGCGCTCAAAACGCCTCGGTCGAGGTGGTCACGACATACTCGCGGCCTTTCCGAAGTGGGAACCGGACGAACTGGAAGTGGCGATGGAGCCAGATGCCCGCTTCGTTGACACGTCCGTCGAACCGGGTGGCCGGCTCCCAGCATTCCACTTTCAGGCGAAGGGCGACGTTGGTGGACGCCACCGGGAACACCATCTGCCGCGACATGGCCGGACGGAGCAGGCTCGGGCTCGTGCCCATTCTCGACCCGTCGCCTCGCCTACGGGGCAGCCACGTGTCGCCCGTCCACTGCTCGACCGCCCCCGTGTAGAAGGTCAGACCGCCGGTGGCGTTGGTCAGGCGGAACACCGCTGCCGCCCTGGTGTCCACGGAGTTGGTGTAGCCCACGAAACGGACCTCGATCTTGTCCGGTCGGAAAAACGAGGTCCGACACACCCAAAACAGCGCCACCGCCGCGAACGACAACAACAGCGCGCCGCACACGAGACGGTTGCTCCGCGGCGACGTCCGGTTCGGCAGATTGCCCATGGCCTCAGGATGCTAGGACTTCCCGAGAACGAGGACGATCCCCTCGTCCCCTTTCAGACGTAGAGCGCCTGCTTCAGCTCATGGACCAGACGGATGGTCGACGTCATCCGCCGGGCCATCTCGCGCTCCAGGCACCGCAGGATCAGCTGCTCCACCGCGACCGGGATGTCGGCGTTGATCGCGCGCGGCTGGATGAAATCGGAGCGGTCGAGCTGGCGCCGGAGGACCTCGTCCGGGGAATCGCCGGGGAACGGTTTCTTGAAGGTGAGCAGCTCGTAGGCGCTCACGCCCCATGCCCAGAGGTCGGCCCGATGGTCCACCGGTTCGCGCAACAGCTGTTCCGGCGCCATGTAGGCCGGCGTGCCCGGGTTCTTGTCGAGCTTGCGCGGCGGATCCGGGATCGGCTGGGCGAGATCGAAATCGATCAAGCGGAGGCTGCCGTTGCGGGAGAGCAGGACGTTCTCGGGTTTCACGTCCAGATGCATGAACCCGCCGTGGTGGACCACTTCCAGCGCGCTGGCGAAATCGATGAGCACCTCCGCGATGTTCTCGGTGAGCACCGGATCGTTGGCGCCCATCAGCAGCTTGAGGTTCGCGCCTTCGACGTACTCCATCACCAGCGCGAGCTCGCCGCCGATCTTGCCGTGCTCGACGTAGCCGATGATGTACTTGCCGTCCTGGCAGTCCTTGAGCGTCTCCGCGCCGGTGTTGAAGCGCTTGCGCTCGGTGAAGGCGAACGTGGAATTGTTCAGCATCGTCCGCACCGCGAACGAGCGGCCCTCGTCGTCCGTCGCCAGCCAGATCTCCGACATACCGCCCGAGTTGATCAACTCGTGCAGCGTGTAGCGGCCTAATCGGGTTCCAGGGGCGGGCATGTCGGTCTGAAGCGCGCGGGTAGCTAGCAGATGCAGTTCCAAGGTGGAAGGTTAAGTTGGCAAACTGCCATCGCGCGCGCCGATGGCCGCCGAGCCCCTGCAACGGATGTTGTCCTCCAGTACCAGCCGCCACCCCGACCGACGCTCCCCTTCGTGGATACGCCGCGGGGTTGCCGACGGTCCAGTTGCGCGGTCTTGAACCGGCGCCAGAGATCCCGGATGCTCCCAGGATGTTCTCCCTCAAGGGCAAGACGGCGCTGGTGACCGGCTCCGGATCCGGCATCGGCGCGGCCATCGCCGAGGTCTTCGCCAAGGCCGGCGCGCACGTCCTCGTCGCCGACCTCGACGCCGCCGGCGCGGCCCGGACGCTCGCGATCATCCGCGGCGGCGGCGGCGATGCCGAGACCGTGGCTCTCGACATCACCCACGAAGCCGCCTGCGCCGCGCACGCGGCCAAGACCCACGCGGCCCGTGGAGCGCTCGACGTGCTGGTCAACAACGCCGGCATAGGGCACGTGGGCACCCTGCTCACGACCACCGGCGCGGACTTCGACCGGCTCTACGCCGTCAACGTCCGGGGCGCCTTCAACGTCACCAAGGCGTTCCTGCCCGCCATGATCTCGGCCGGACGCGGCTCGGTCATCAACCTCTCGTCCACCGCCGGGCTCGAAGGCCTCAAGGACCGTCTCGCCTACGCGGTGACCAAGCACGCCATCACCGGCTTCACCCGCTGCCTCGCGCTCGACCACGCGACCTCCGGCGTCCGCGTGAACTGCCTCTGCCCGGGTCGCGTGGAGACGCCGTTCGTGAAGGCCCGGCTCGCCGAGTATCCGGACCCCGAGGCCGCCTATCGCGAGATGAGCTCCACCCAGGCCAACGGCCGGATGGCCAAGCCGCACGAGATCGCGGCGGCGGCGCTCTATCTGGCGAGCGACGAGAGCTCGTTCGTCACCGGGTCCGCGCTGTCGATCGACGGCGGCTGGACCGCCGGGATGTTCTGAGCCGGCTCAGCACTTCTCCGCGGGATCGGTCCGGGCACGTCGTCGCAGGAGGTTTTTGTGCCGCGCAAAAGTCCGTTGACCGCCAGGAGGCCGTCCGGGGCATGCTTCCGCCATGCCCACTCCGGTCCTGTCGAGCCGTCGTCCGTCCCTCGTCCTCGCCCCCGTCGCCACCGCGATCGCGCTGGCCTTCGCCGTCGCCGCCCGCGCCGAGGTGAAGCTCCATCCCCTCTTCACCGACCACGCCGTCCTCCAACAAGGTCTGCCTTTGCCCGTCTGGGGAACGGCCGACCGGGGCGAGAAGGTCACCGTGGAGTTCGCCGGCCAGAAGCAGACGGCCACGGCCGACACCCACGGCCGCTGGATGCTCTCGTTGAAGCCGCTGAAGGCCACGGCCACGGGCGCCACGCTCAAGGCCGCCGGCCCGGCCAACGCCGTCGAGATCTCCGACATCGTCGTCGGCGAGGTGTGGGCCTGCTCCGGCCAATCGAACATGGAATGGCCGCTGAGCCGCAGCGCCGAGCCCGAGGCCGATATCGCCGCGAGCGCCGATCCGAACCTCCGCCTGTTCACCGTCGTGAAGCGCCGTTCCTCCGTGGTGAAGACCGACCTCGACTACGCGGCGCACGCGTGGGCCGTGGCTTCGCCGTCGACCGTCCCGTCCTTCAGCGCCGTCGGTTACTACTTCGGTCACGACCTCGCCGCCGCGCTCAAGGCCAAAGGCGTCCCCGTCGGCATCATCCATTCCAGCTGGGGCGGTTCGCCGGCGGAGGTCTGGATGAGTGAGGACGTGCTGAAGTCCGACCACACCTACGCCCGCGACATCCTCGGGCCGTATCCCGTCGCACTGCGCCGCTGGAAGACCTCCGCCGACCAGTGGGCAGCCGCCAAGGCCGCCGCCGCCGCGAAGGGCGAGAGGTTCACCCAAGGTCCTCCGGGCAAGCCGTGGGAACCCTCCGAGCTCTACAACGGCATGATCGCGAACCTGATCCCTTACGGCATCAAGGGCGCCATCTGGTACCAAGGCGAATCGAACGCCGGCCGCGCCTGGCAATACCGGGGCCTGTTCGCCGATATGATCCGCAACTGGCGCCGCGACTGGGGCCAGGGCGACTTCCACTTCTATGCGGTCCAGCTCGCGCCGTGGGACAAGAACCGCAAGCGGGACCTCGCCACCATCGCCGCCGAGGTCGGTGATTCGGATTGGGCCGAGCTCCGCGAGGCGCAGGACAGCGTCGGCAAGG
>JANNAJ010000028.1:0-4610 GCA_031384285.1 Verrucomicrobiota bacterium | reverse complement strand
CCCTGTGGGTCCGGGCGCGCACCGGACGGATCCGGAAAGTGATCGTGCGGAACCACGGTGCGCACGGGCTGATGCCGCAGATGCCCGGGGACAGCCCATCCGGCGTGGAGATCTTCCCGCTCACGGTGTTCACCATCGACGAAGGCCAGGCGCCCGAGGACGGGGATGCGGCCCCGTGGGTGGTGGAAGACTGCGAGATCTCGGGGCTGCACTCGGTCTATTGGGGCTATGCCACCATGGTGATGGCCCAGGCCGCGATCACCGCTGACACTCCCAAAGCATCGCTCGACGACCCGAAGCGTCGGCTCATCGTGGTGCGGCGGTGCCAGGTGCGGGGCATCCCGGCCCACGGAGCGCCCATCGGCTTCGGCACGGCGGGCGGGACGCTTTGGGACGGTCGAGGCTTCAGCAGCGGACGGTTGGTGTTCGCCGACAACGTGGTGCTGAACGCGGGCGCGGGCCTCAACGTGGACACGGGTATCACCGGGCCGCTCGAGGTGACCAACTCCGTGTTCCTCGACGTGGGCACCACGATGTATTGCGGTACCGCCGGCAAGTATCCTCATCAGAGCGGCTTCACCGTGAGCGGGAACAGCGTGCGACTCGTCGGACGGTTGCCCATGAAGCTCTACCGGGACATCGGCCCCGGCGATGTGCTGGGCGAGCAGTATTCGCGGGACGCATCGGGCCTCATCGTCAACGGCGTGCTCGACCGGCTCGATTTCTCGGGCAACTGGATCACCGCCCGGCCCCGGTCCCAGTTCGACGTGGCGAACCCCGGGCCCGGAGCCAACGCCCGGTTCCGCGTGCTCCACAAGGTCGCCCCGGAGACGGTCTTCGACGATGCCGCCCAGCCGGCGATGCCGCGTTTCGACGGTCGTGACGTCGCCGTGCTGGACAACACGGTCTCCGAGACGGCCTTCGACTTCGGCGCCCAACGGCGGATCAAGGGTGGACGCCACCCGTCTTTCGGACCCCGTACCGAGCCCGCTCTCCAGAACCTGCGCGCGACCACGGTGATGGCGGATGGCTTCGAGCCGGCCGGCGCGGTGGAACGGGTCCGTCTGCGGGTGTTCCCGGACGGACGGTTCATCGGGGCGGAAGAACTGGTGCTGGGCCGCCCTGAGCGCACGAGGGTGGCGGGGATGCTCTCGGTCCGCGCGCGGTTGGCCATCCAGCCCACGCCCGCCTCGCGGCTCAAAGGAACACAACCCATCAAAGGCCGGCGTCTTTGGCTCGAGGTGCTGCCCGCCAGCCGGCATCCCCGGCGGCTGTCCGCGGAGACGGACGCCAAGGGCTTCGCGACGTTCAGCTATCCGGTGGGTCCCCGCGTCGATGGCGTCGACCGCTATCGCGCCTGGGCCGACGGGCCCGAAGGTAAGACGGATGAATGGGATGAGTTCGAGGACGCTTGGGCGACGGCCTCGGCAGCGCTCGGTACCACGGTGTCGGTGAGCGCCCAACCGGACGTGGCCGATGCGCGCTACGGCCGGCCAGCGCGCCTGAAGTTCGTCCGGACGGGGCGGCTGGACCGGGCGTTGACGGCGAACTGGGCCACCAGTCCGGGAGCCGAGGCGGCACGCGCTGGGCGGGACTTCACCGTCCGCCACGCGAACGGCACGCAGGTGGTCTTCCCGGTCGGCCAAGCCGAAGTGGTGGTGGAACTGGTCCCTCGGGAGGGCAAGACGCACGAGAGCCGCGTCACGGAGGTGACCATCGTGACGGGCGAAGGCTACGCGCCGGGTGAGACGCCGAGCGCGTCTGTCGTGGTCTACGACCCACCGCCGAAAACATCCGCTGCGCCGGCGAAGTAGGCTCGCCGCCGGGGCAGGCGCCGGTCCGGCCCTGCATGATCCGCTGGACCGGTACCCCGGGCGCACCGGCGCAGTTCTGCGTTGACGGTTCAACTCTGTGCGGCAAAGTGAGCGCATGAACGAAGCGGCCGCGCGCGAGCATCTCCAGACCATCCGGACATTGATGGAGCGGGCGGCGATCTACCGGCGCGCGCTCGCCCCGATGATGCTGGCGGCCGGGGTGCTCGGCGTGGCCGCTGCGGCGGTCGGTTGGTCGGTGCCGTTGGCGGGGGCTCCGGGATTCTTCGCCCTCTGGGTCGGCACCGCCGTGGTCGTCGTCGGGATCTCATCCGCGTTGATCCGTCGCGAGGCGATCGGAGCGGCGGAGCCGTTCTGGACCCCGCCGACCCGGCGTATCGCCCAGGCCGTCCTTCCTGTGGTCGTCGCCGGAGTGGCGATCACCATCCTTTTGCTCCGGTCGGGATCTGGTGACGGGCGGTGGATCGCGACGACCGTGCCGACGGTCTGGATGGTCTGCCACGGGCTCGGATTGCACGCCGCCGGGTTCTTCATGCCACGAGGAATCCGTTGGTTCGGATGGGGGTTCGTGTTGCTGGGCGGGTTTCTGGCGCTCGCCGGACCGATCCTGCCGGCGGACCTCACCTCTTTCCGGGGCGCGCATCTCGTGATGGGCGCGACCTTCGGTTTCGGGCATCTCGCGTACGGGCTCTACCTGAGGGCAACGGAGAAGGGGACCTCCGAGTGAACCCCGGGCCGTTCCTCCAGCTCGACAGGGTGATCCACGAGAAGGGGCGGTTGGCGATCATGTCGCTGCTCGCCGCCGCGCCGGAGCTCTCGTTCACCGACTTGCGCGACGCGCTCGCGATGTCCGACGGCAATGTCATGTCGCATATCCGCACGCTGCAGGAAGCCGGCTACGTCGGGGTCACGAAATCGTTCCGGGACAGCCGCCCCCTGACGACGTGCGCGTTGACCGCCGCCGGACGGACGGCTTTCGAGGCCTACATCGGGTTCCTCGAGCAGATCGTCGCTCAGGCCCGCCGGACATGAGCCTCCGTTTGAGATCCTCCGCATCTGTGCGACCAGTGACTCTGCAAGACAAAGCATTCCATGAATATCCTCCGTGCTGACCACCTCGGGATGTGTTTCGGCGTCGGCGACGCCATCGCTCTCGCCAAGTCCGAGGCGTCGCGTCGTCCGATCACGGTCCTCGGCGATCTCGTCCACAACACGACGGTCGTCGACGATCTACGGGAGCGCGGCGTCCGGTTCGAGCGCCGCACCGAGGCGCTCGCCACGCCGACCGTGATGATCACCGCCCACGGCGCGAGCGACCGGTTGCTCGCCGAGGTGCGGGGCAGGGGGCACACAGTGGTCGAGGCCACGTGTCCGCTGGTGCACCACGCCCATCGCTCGTTGGCTGCCTTGGTGAGGGACGGGTTCCATCCGGTCGTCATCGGGCAACGAGGGCACGTGGAGGTGCGGGGGCTGACCGAGGACCATCCGGGTTGCGACGTCATCCTGTCCGAAGCCGACCTCGACGCGGTGGCTCCGCGGCCGCGCTTCGGCGTCGTGTCGCAGACCACGCAACCGGTCGTCCGGGTGCGGGCGTTGGTGGCAGCGTTGCGCGCGCGGTTCCCTGGGGCGGAGGTCGTGTTCCGCGACACCGTCTGCCAGCCCACGAAGCAGCGCCAGCAAGCCGCGGAAGACCTCGCGTCCCGTTGCGATGTGGTCATCGTCATCGGCGGGACCCAGAGCAACAACACCCGGGAACTGGTCGCGACCTGCGCCCGCTTCTGCGACCGGGTCCATCACGTCCAGACCGCGACGGATCTGCAGGAGGGATGGTTCGACGAAGTCGGCACCGTCGGGATCACCGCCGGCACGTCGACGCCGGACGACATCATCGACGAGGTCGAGGAGTCCTTGGAGCGCATCGCCGCCCGGGCGCGCCGCCATGACCTGGTCGCGGCGTGAGGACGGACGTACCGGCGGGAGCGATATCACCATGTCCAAGAAGCTCGCCCTGATCGCGAGCGCGAGCATCGGGACCACTTTCAGGACGGATCAGACGATTTTTGGGCTCTGCCACACGCTCGAGGTCCACTACCCACCTAGAATCGAGAAAGAAATCAATGAAACGCATGTCAGCATCATTTCTTCAGGTTGCCGTCGTGCTCATCGGTATCTGCTCCATGGCTCTCATGCTCTGGGAACCGCACATCGAGGGCCGGAATGCCCATGCCACGACCTTCGAGATCTACTTCAAGGATCCGTTCTTGGCGTATGTGTATGCGGGTTCCATCCCGTTCTTCGTGGCGCTCTACCGGGCATTCGGGCTGTTCGGGCACGCAAGAACGAACGGGGCGTTCTCGCAGGTGACCGTGGATGCGTTGCGAGCCATCAAGCGCTGTGCGATGGCCATCATCGGTTTCGTGGCCGGGGCAGCCGTGATCATCCTTATGTTCGGGGACAAAGACGACCGGCCGCCGGGAGTTTTCATGTGCCTCCTCTTCACCGTGGCTTCGAGCGTCGTCGCCATCGCGGCGGCGATGTCCGCACGGAGATTGGAGGATGCCGTGAGGCGGTCCGATGGCAACCGGTGCTGAGCCTCGAACGCCGTCTCTTCACGACAGCCGGAACGCCTCCAAGCAGTCGTGCACCACTGGGGACGGCCAGAACGTCCGGCGAGCGCGCTCGGGAAAGCGCCCACGACCCGTTGCAAGCTGACCGGGACGGGGGCGGAAAGGCCTAGGACTTCCGATTCTTGAGGCCTCAGGGCGGACCCGAGGGTCC
>JANNAJ010000021.1:0-3318 GCA_031384285.1 Verrucomicrobiota bacterium | reverse complement strand
GCGGCGTGGTGGCGCCGCCGAAACTCCGGCCGGGAGGGCGTGGTGGGGTTCCGGCGGTCCGGCGGTCCGGGCCGCCCGCGAAGCTGCGCTGGCGGGCGGCGAGTTCACGGCGGAGCGGCAGCTCCGCCCTACCTGAGGGTGGCGTTCCGCCTCCTCACGACGGCGACCACGACCGGCAGATCTCGTCCTCGATGCCGCGCTGCGGAGGCCACCGGACGTGCCTGGAATCGGGTATGCCATGGGTTACCTCTCCGTGACGGGACGGCGGGTGTCGTCACGCGGACGACACATGGAGCGTTTTTCCTCATCAGGCCCGTGGTTTCACGGGGCCGGGCCTGCGGCGGAACGATGCGTGCCGGTGGCGGAACAATGGAAGTCCATCATCGCGGTCCTCCGTAGGTTGTCGGGGTTCCGCTCGGCCCCTGTCGTCCCGGAGCATCTCAGAAAACACGACCTCCAGCACACCATGAACCCGATGATCTCCCGCACTTGGCTGTCCGCCGTCGCACTGGCGGCGCTCGCGCCTTTGGCCGTGGCCCAGAACTTCAGCTACTCCGACCAGGACGTGTTGCTCGCGATCCGTCCGACCGCGGCCAACAGCTCGACCTCGTCGCTGCTCATGAACCTCGGTCCGGTGTCGAACTTCTACAACGCGGCGCCCGGGACCTCGTTCTCCGTCGGCAACACGGCGCTGGTGGGGAACACCTTCAGCAGCTTGGTGGGGCTCTCCTATAGCTTCTCGGCCGCCAACAAGACGGTCACCTCCGATGCGGCCCATCCGCTCCAGACCCTCTGGGTCAGCCGGGGTCGCGTCGACCCCGCCGTCCAGAGCGATCCTTGGTTGGACAAGTCGTCCGGCAACCTCGCGAACACCGCGACCAAGATCTCCACGCTCGGCAGCGGCGCGACCACCTTGCCCGCCGTGTCCGGCACCTCGGGCAAAGCGGTGTCGATCCCCAACAGCGACACCGCCCACAATGTCGGCCGCTGGATCGGTAGCGGCACGTCCGGCGGCGGATCGGGCAGCACGTACAACGGCACCTTCCAAGGCAACTCGGAGGTCACGAAGCTGGCCCCGTTCGGAGCCGCGGAACTCGTGCGCGCGGACTTCTATGAGGTCACGCCGGGCACCGCGGATGCGAAATACCTCGGCTACTTCCAGATCAACAACAACGGAGGTTCGACCTTCACCGCGGCCGGGGTGGCCGCAGTTCCCAAGCCGGGCACCGTGGTGCTCGCCGTCTCCGGATTGGCCGCCCTCGTCCTCTGGCGCCGCCGTTCCTCCAACTGAAACCCGCTCTCAACCTCAGCCAAAGCAACAACAGACCATGAACTCGTTCAGCTCCAAAGTCCTCCTCCTCAGCGCCACCCTCGGGCTCGCCTCGGCGGCCCACGCGCAGGTGACCATCTACCTCACCGGTTCCACCGCGTTCCGCAGCGAAGCCTTCAACAGCGTCAAGGCGCTCTACGGCGCGGGCCTGACCTCGGTCACCCCCGCGAACGCGACCACCAGCTCCAGCAAGGCGACCTTCGTCGGCACGATCTCCGCGCTGTACGGCACGCAGACCGTGACCATCAAGACCGCCTATAGCGGATCGGTCGAAGGAGTCGTCAACTTGGTCGGCGCCGCGAATCCCCCGGGCGTCGCCCAGCCGAGCTACCTGAACGTCGACGGTTCGACCGATTCGAACACGGTCGCCGACCTGGCCTTCTCCGACGTGTTCCAGGACACCACGGATTACCCCAGCAGCGTCTACCCGTCCCTCGGCGACACGCAGGTGGGCGTCGTGTGCTTCGCTTGGACCAAGAGCGTGGTCGCCACGCCGGCGTTGGCCAATGTCTCCAACATCAGCCATCAGCAAGCACAGCAGTTCCTCGCCAGCGGCACCGTCCCGTTGTCCTTCTTCACCGGCAACACGGCCGACACCGGCGCGATCTACCTGGCCGGCCGCTACAAGCTCTCCGGTACCCGTCTGACCTACCAGGCGGATTGCGGTTTCGGCGCGAACTCCGATGCGACGCTCTTCAAGCTCGACGCGGCCCACGCCCCGGTGCTCGACACCGCCGGCCAGACCGGCGGCGGGAACGTGACGACCATCCTCAACAACGCAGCGGCCACCGCGCCGTTCATCGGCACCCTCGGGACGGGCGATGCCAGCACCATCGCCGGCGGCGCGAACCGTCTGACCTACAACGGCGTCGCCTTCTCCAAGGGCGCCGTGCAGAACGGACAGTACAGCCTCTGGGGCTATCAGCACCTCTTCGCCAAGCCCGGCCTGAGCGCGACCAAGCTCACGCTCGTCAAGGGCACCACCAAGCCCGCGGACCCGATCAAGAGCAACGGTCTCGCCAACGCGATCGACAACGCTCTGTCCACGTCCGCGAACAACGTCCAGCTCTCGACCATGAAGGTCGGCCGCAGCTCCGACGGTTCGCCGATCTTCCCGAACTGATCGGGACCGCGGACAACTCTGGAAACAAAAACGGCGCGGAGGGTCACCTCCGCGCCGTTTTCGCTTTTCGGAAAGCCGGTCCGGTCAGACTCGGCCGAAACCGGTATCGCCCGCGGATTCAATCCTTGGCCGCCGGCAACGCCTCGCGCTTCGCCTGAGGACGTTTGCCCTTCTTCTTGCCGTTCTTCTGCTCCTTCGCGCCGGACGACGCCTTCCCTTCGAGCTTCTTCAGCGCGGCCTTGAGCTTGGCCGCGGCCTTCGAAGCCTTGCGCGCCGCGGCCTTGGCGACCTTGGCGAGTTGCTTCGTCCGCTTCGACGTCTTGCGCGCGCTCTTCAGGTCGGCTTTCGCCTGCCGGTGCGCGGCGAGCGCGGCCTTCTCCAGATGGGACGCGGTCCCGGCATCCGTCTCCGCGGCGGCGAGGTCGGTGCGGATCTGTTGGAGGGCGAGAGCTAGTTTGTTCGGCTTCATGCGATGAGAGATGTCTTTCCCCTTTTTAGGGGAGACGACTGGGAGCGCAGTGAACCACCCGGCCCAAAGTCACGGCAAGGTCACGATTGTTACATCTGCACGACGACCCTCCCTGGGACGGGCGCCGCGCTGTCAATCGCCAGCGGCATGCCGACTGCAGCTCAGCTCCGGGCAGCGAGCAGCGCCGGAGCCCCGGGCCTGATGAAGTCGGGCATCGGTTGCCGGAGCATGTCCACCGCCGCGCGGGCCGAGCCGTCGTCGCGGTACAGCGTGATGGCGACGTGCCGGTTCTCGCGGATGCACTCCTTGATGGCCTCGGGGTCCTTCTCGCAGTGGAGCAGGGTCTTCCAGGACTCGATGTGCTTCGGCTTGTGGAAGTCGCTGTTGGCGATGAAG
>JANNAJ010000081.1:0-4321 GCA_031384285.1 Verrucomicrobiota bacterium | reverse complement strand
GGCCTCGTGGCGCAGGCGATCGGCCAAGGACACCAGCGCGAGGCGGCCGACCGAAGGCCAGTTGCCATGCGCGGCGGATCTGGGCGGCGTGATCGCCGCCGGCCTCGCCCCGGACGCGGCGGGCGAAGCGCTCCGCTTGGTCGAGAAGGAACCCGCTGTTCATCAACATCAGAGATTGGGTGGCGACGGTGGAGCTCTGGCGGCGCTCGCAGTTGACCTCCATCACCGGCGCGTCGAAGGCGTGCAGCATCGCCAGCGGACGGCTCCGCCGGGCCTGGATGTAGACCGACCGGCGGAACTCCTCGCCGCCGAGCGCGCCTTCCACGGGCATCTTGTTGTCGCCCGTCGTCTTGTCCTCGCCGACGACGATCTGGCCGTTCACATCGGGCCGCACCGGCACGGGCGGACCCGACATCTTGGGATTCAGCGAACCGCTCACCGCGAGGACCGCGTCGCGGATGGCTTCGGCGTCGAGGCGCTGCACCGGTCTGCGCCAGAGCAGGCGGTCGTCCGGGTCGCGGTCCTCGCCTCCGGGGCCGCGCGCCGAGGATTGCCGGTAGGCGGTCGACGTCATGATCAGCTTGTGCAGACGTTTCACCTTCCAGCCATGCCGCATGAAGTCGCTGGCGAGCCAGTCGAGCAGCTCCGGGTCGGACGGACGCTCCCCCATCGCGCCGAAGTCCGCCGGCGTGCCCACGAGGCCACGGCCGAAATGGTGCGACCACACCCGGTTGACCCAGACCCGCGCGACCAGCGGGTGGGAGCCGCTGGTCAACCATCGCGCGAACGCCAGGCGCCGGCCGCTGGTCGGCAACGCCGGATCATCGGAGGGGAACTCGACCGGACCGCCGGTCGGCCCCAGCACGCTCAGTCCGCCGGGCATCAGAGCTTCCTTCGGCTGGCGATAGTCGCCGCGATGGAACCGGTGCGTCACGGGGACGCGGTCGGCCGGTTCGGTGAGCACGCCGATGAAATCCTCGACCGGCTTGCCGGCGCGGACCTCGGCGATCTTGGCGTCCATCGCCTTCAGCACCTCGGCGGCCTTGGGGTCGTACTGGTAGAGCACGCCGGCGTTGATGTTCACGCTGGGGTTGTCGGCGAGGAGCTTCTTCTGCTCAGCGGTACGCTTGTCGGCGGGCGTCTCGAAGGCCGAGCGGAGCGGCTCCCGGAGCGCGGCGTCGAACTTCTCGAGGTGCTTGGTGAGCGCCGCCGCGATGTGCTCCTTCTGCTTGGCGTCCTTCTCCGCGGAGAGCCGCTGCGCTTCGGACTCGATGTCGGAGGAACGTTTCCGGTCGTCGGCGGCCTGCAGCGACACGAGGCGCTGGGCCGGCGTGCGCCAGTTCGTCCAGTCGTAGGCCGGCTCGAACACCGCGCGCAGCCGGTAGTAGTCGCGCTGCGGGATCGGGTCGTACCGGTGGTCGTGGCATTGGGCGCAGCCGACGGAGAGGCCGAGCAACGAGGTGGACACGATCTTGAGCGTGTCGGCGACCACCTGGTTCCGGACGGCGTCCCGGTCGCTCAGCGCGTCGGTCGCCGAGCCGTCCACGCCCATGCGGAGGTACCCGGTGGCGATGAGAAGATCGCGCGCCGCGGGATCGGCGAGCGCGACGGCCGAGGCGTCCGTCTGGGTGGCCCGGGCGAGCTCGTCGCCGGCGAGCTGCTCGGTGAGGAAACGGTCGAACGGTTTGTCCTCGTTGAAGGCGCGGATGACATAGTCGCGGTACTTGTGCGCGTGGGCGCGCGGCGGATCGGCATCGCTGTAGCCGTCGGAATCCGCGTAGCCGGCGACATCGAGCCAATGGCGGCCCCAGCGCTCGCCGTGCTGCTTCGAGTCGAGCAGCCGGTCGATCAGCTTCTCGTACGCATCCGCCGAGGAGTCGCGGAGGAACGATTCCGTCTGCTCGGGCGTCGGCGGCAGACCGGTCAGGTCGAAGCACGCGCGGCGGAGCAGGGTCGTCTTCTCGGCGTCGGGCGAGAAGCGGAGCTTCTTCGCCTTGAGCGACCGGACGAGGAAGGCATCGATCTGCGTGCGCGCCCGGTCGCGGGAGGCGGTCTTGGGCACCGCCGGGTCGCGGATCGGTTGGAACGACCAGAAGGCCCGTTCTTCTTCGGTGATGCCGGCGCCCTCGGGCGGGGTCAGGGGCTCGGGACGCGCGGTCTTGGCCCCGGCGCTTATCCATCGGCGGATCAGCGCGACCTCGGCGACGGTGAGCTTCTTGTCGCGCTTCGGCATCGTGCCGTCGCCGACGAGCTTGAGCAGCGGACTCGCATCGGGTTTGCCGGGCACGACCGCGGGGCCGTTCTCGCCGCCCGCCAGCATCAACCGGCGCAGACGCAGGTCGAGGCCGCCCTTCGGTTGCTCACCCTCGCCATGGCACTCAAAGCAATGCGCCTTGAGGATCGGGCGGATGTCCTTCTCGAAGGTGAGGGCGTCGGCGGCGCGGACGACCGTGGCGAAGCACAGCAGGCCCAGGACGGAGGCCGCCTCCGCGAACCATCGCAGCGCGCCATTACGGTGTGCGATTCCCTTCATGCGTGGCGGAGGATCTCCTTCACCACGCGGCAAGGTTTGCCGTCGGTGAGGCGTTGGCCTTGGCCGTTCTGGTGATAAGTCAGCGCCGAGTGGTCGAGGCCGAACAGATGCATGAGCGTGGCATGGTAATCGTTCGGGCTGACCGGATCGATCACCGCCTTGTGGCCGAACTCGTCGGTCTCGCCGTAGGTCATGCCGCCCTTGAAACCGCCGCCGGCGACCCAACTGGAGAAGCCTTGGCCGTTGTGGTCGCGGCCGGCTTTCTCCGCGGCGCCGTGGTTCTCGGTGACCGGCAGGCGCCCGATCTCGCCGCCCCAGTGGACGATGGTGGTATCGAGCAGGCCGCGGGCCTTGAGGTCCTTCACCAGCGCGGCGGACGGCCGGTCGGTCTTGCGGCAGCAGTCCGCGAGGTTGGCCTTGATGTTCTCGTGGTTGTCCCAGATCTGGCCGTTGACGAAGAGCTGCACGAAGCGGACGCCGCGTTCGACGAGACGCCGGGCGATGAGGCAGCGGGTGCCGTACTCGCGGGTGACCGGGTCGTCGATGCCGTAGAGCTTCTTGGTGGCCTCGCTCTCGCCGGCGAGGTCGAGCGCCTCCTTGGCCGCGGTCTGCATGCGCGCGGCGAGCTCGTAGCTGGCGATTCGGGCCTCGAGGTCGGCCTCGCCGGGATGCCGCGCGAGATGGTCGCGGTTCAAGCGGGCGAGGAAGGCGAGGTTCTGCTCCTGTAATGCGCCTTTGAGGTGCGGCGGCGGATCGAGGTTGAGGATGCGCGGTTCGGCGGAGCGCACCACGGTGCCCTGGAAGAGCGGGGGCATGAAGCCGTTCGACCAGTTCCGCACGCCGTCCACCGGATGGCCGCCCGGATCGGTGAGCACGACGTAGGCCGGCAGGCTCTGGCTCTCGGAGCCGAGCCCGTAGGTCAGCCACGAGCCAAGCGCGGGCCGGCCGGGCTGGGCGCGCCCAGTGTTCATGAACCAGATCGACGGCTCATGGCCGTTGATGTCCGTGTGCATCGAGCGGATCACGGTGACGTCGTCCACGATCCCCGCGAAATGCGGCAGCAGCTCGGACACCGGCGTCCCGCACTGGCCATGGCGTTTGAACTGCCACGGGCTGCCGAACAGCTTCTTGCTGGCTCGGTCGACGAAACTGAACGTGACCTCGCCCGCGTAGTCTTGGCCGCTGCGTTTGGTCAGCTCCGGCTTCGGGTCGAGCAGGTCCATGTGGCTCGGACCGCCGTGCATGAAGAGCGAGATCATCGCCTTCGCGCGCGGCACGAGCGCCGGGGGCTTCGGACGTAGGTCGAAGGAGCGGGGCCCGCGCGGCATGTCGGGCGGGGTCGCGAGCAGACGTTCTTCGCGCAGCAACCAGGCGAGCGCCACGCTGCCGACGCCCATGGCGTTGCGCGCGAGGAAGCGCCGGCGCGAGACGGTCCCCGCGGTGTCGAGGGCGGCGAGAAGAGATTCGTCCATGGGAAGCTACGGGCAGCATGGACGCACCGCGGCGCCGGGGGAATCGAAGAATCGCGAGGCGTCGGAGCGTCCCGCCGGCGTGCCGCGGACCCCATCCGACATCCGGACATCGAGATGCCGCGCTGGCCGATGAAGCCTATGCGGGCCCGCGAACAGGCTGGCATTCCGGGCGGGCGCTTTGAGATCGTCGGCTCATGTCCGCTTTCTCGGTCGTTTCCCGATGCCGGTGCTTCCTGGCGGTGTGGCTCGTGGCGGTCGCATCCGCCGGCGCGGTGGCGGTGGCGGCGGCGCCGGTCGCCACGTTCGCGACCAATGG
>JANNAJ010000773.1:0-5053 GCA_031384285.1 Verrucomicrobiota bacterium | reverse complement strand
ACTTGCCGCCGAGTTTCGGCTCATCGGCATCCCTTCCTCTAGCCGGTGTCCCCCTTTTTGAGTCAACGTCCTCTTCCTCCACCACCATGCCAACCCTCCAGGGTGCCAAAACTTTTGAGGCAACAGGCGCGAAGCCCGGCGGGTCGGCCGGTCTTGTAATCGCGACTTCCATCGCTAGCGTCCGCCCTCGTCATGTCGTCGTTGCCGTTCGAGCTGGCCTTAGCGCTGCGCTATCTGCGCCCCAAGCGCACGTTCGTGTCGGTGATCACCCTCATCTGCATCCTCGGCGTGATGCTCGGTGTCGCCGTGCTGATCATCGTCATCGCGGTGATGACCGGCTTCGACAACAAGTTCCGCGACAGCCTGATCGGCTTCCAGGCGCACCTGAAGGTCGAGCGCCGGCAGTCCTCGATGTCCGATTGGGCCGCCGTGATGGACCGGGTCGCCACCAATCCTGCCGTCCGCGGCGTCGCGCCGTACATCAACACGCACGTGCTGGTCCGGTCCGAGCCGGCGAACGGCGGCGCATCGCGCCGGTTCGTCGCCTTGGTGCGCGGCGTGCATCCCCAGCTGGAGAGCCGCGTGAGCCGCATCACCGAAAGCATGGTCGAAGGCGAGGCGAAGCTTTCGCCGAAGAGCCTGATCATGGGCTACGAGCTGGCGGACACCTTCGGCGTCCATGCCGGGGACCGGGTCGCGTTGTATTCACCGGCCGCGTTCGAGCATCTGGCGGCGCTGATGGACAAGGCCCAGAAATCCGGGACCAAGGAGGTGGATGAGCTGCCCTTGGCGGCGGACTACAAGGTCCGCGGCCTCGTGGACCTCGGCCTGAGCCAATGGAACGCCAACGTCGTGGTCACCTCCCTCGCCGATGCGCAAGAGCTCGGCGGCCTGGGCGAGGACGTCCAGGGCCTCACCGTGATGCTGAAGGACCCGACCGAACGGAACACCATGCGCATACGCGACCAGATGCAGGCCTCGCTCGGGGCGGACTACGGGGTGGTCACCTGGCTCGAGGACAACAAGGACATGCTCAACGCGTTGACCACGGAGCGGACGATGATGTTCTTCATCCTGTTCTTCATCGTGCTGGTCGCGGCCTTCGGGATCATGAGCGCGCTCATCACCTTCATCGTGCAGAAGACCCGGGAGATCGGGATGCTCAAGGCGCTCGGCGCGACGCCGATGTCGGTCGCGTTGCTCTTCCTCGCCCAGAGCCTCGTGGTGGGCGTGCTCGGCGTGCTGAGCGGCCTGGGCGTCGGTATGCTCGCGCTCCGGTACCGCAACGAGTTCCTGCGCTTCATGAACGATGTGGTCGGATTCAACCTGTTCCCTTCATCGATCTACCAGCTGCGCGAGCTGCCCGCCGAGGTCGTCGTATCGGACGTCACGGTGATCTGCGGCGTGTCGCTGGTGCTCTGCATCCTGGCCGGCGTTCTGCCCGCGCTCCGGGCCGCCTGGCTCCAACCTGTGGAGGCCCTCCGCCATGGATGACGCGATCTTGTCCGCGGCGGGCGTGCGGAAATCGTATTCGCTCGGACGTCGGCGCCTGGACGTGCTCCGGGGCGTGGATTTCGTGGCGCGCCGCGGGGAATTCGTCGCGCTGCGCGGGGCGAGCGGCGCGGGAAAGAGCACGCTCTTGCATCTGCTGGGCGGCCTCGACCGGCCCGATTCCGGGACGATCCGCGTCTGCGGCTCCGACCTCGGGACGCTGTCGACCTCGGCGTTGACGGCGTTCCGCAACCGGCGCGTGGGGTTCATCTTCCAGGCCTACCATCTGCTGCCGGAACTTGATGCGGTTGAGAACGCCGCGCTCCCGGCGCGGATGGCGCGGATGCCTGCGAAACAGGCGCAGGCGAAGGCGGAAGAACTGCTGCACCGGGTCGGGCTGGCGGAGCGCTTCGGTCACCGCCCGTACGAGTTGTCCGGCGGCGAACAGCAGCGCGTGGCCATCGCCCGCTGCCTCATCAACGACCCGGAGCTGATCCTGGCCGACGAACCGACGGGCAACCTCGACACCAAGACCGGCACGGAGATCCTCGAGGTGCTGCTCGCGCTGCGCGCCGAACGGGGCACGACGTTGGTGATCGCGACGCACGACCCGAAGATCGCGGTCCGCGCCGAGCGCGTGGTGGAGGTCGTGGACGGCTTGGTCGCCTGAACGGCGCCGGGCCCGGACCGGTCAGCGCGGCGGCTGGGCCTGGGCCGCTTCGCGGATCTGGCGGCGGAACTCCGGGATGCCTTGGCCGAACGCGGCGGAGATGGGCAGGACCGGCGTCTTGGTGATCTTGCGCTTGAACTTCTTCAGCATCGCCTCGGAGGCCGGCTCGTCCATCTTGTTGGCGACGACCAGGCGGGGCTTCTCCAGCAGGGCAGGGTCGTAGAGCTCGAGCTCTTGCAGGAGGCTCTTGTAGTCGTCCCACGGCTCGCGGTTGTCGGTCCCTGCCATGTCGAGCAGGATGACGATGATGCGGCAGCGCGCGATGTGGCGGAGGAACGCGTGGCCCAGGCCGACGTTCTGGTGCGCGCCGGCGATCAGCCCGGGCACGTCGCAGATGGTCAGGCGGTGCCAGTCCTCGTACTCCAGGATCCCGACCTGCGGCGTGAGCGTCGTGAACGGATACGGCGCGACGCGCGGGCGCGCATGGGAGATGGCGGTGAGCAGCGTGGACTTGCCCGCGTTCGGGTAGCCGACGAGACCGACCTCCGCGACCATGCGCAGCTCGAAGAGGAACTCGCCTTCATCGCCCGGTTCGCCGGGCTGCGCGAACCGCGGCGCCTGCCGGACGCTGGTGGCGAAGTTGCGGTTGCCGAGGCCGCCGCGCCCCGCCTTGCAGAGCACGAAACGTTGGCCGTTCTCGACCAGGTCGCAGACGAGCTCGCCTTTGTCGCGGACGTACGCGACGGGGTCGTCGAAGCCTTCTTCCTCCAGGTCGATCTCCAGGGCCGACACGCCTTTCGCGGTGCGGATCGTGGGACGTTTCGCGGTGCCGACCGGGATCTTGCCTCCGCTGGCCGGAGCCGTGTCCGCTTTGGCGACGACCTTCGAGGAGACCTCGTTCTCGGGATCGGCCTCGACCTCCTCCAGAGGCTTGGCGATGCGCCACACGAGCGTCCCGCAGGGCACCTTGATGATGAGGTCCTTGCCGGCGGCGCCGTCCATTCCTTTGCCCATGCCGGCTTCGCCCTCCTGGGCGATCAGGCGCGGGACGTAGAACTGCTGGATGAGGTTGTTGAGGTCGTGGTCGGCGACGAGCACGACGTCGCCACCGCGTCCGCCGTTGCCCCCGCTGGGGCCTCCCTTGGTGATGTAGGCTTCGCGGTGGAACGCGACGGCGCCCTTGCCGCCGTGGCCGGCGCGGGCGAAGACCTTGACCTCGTCGATGAACATGGCGGCAGGATATCGGGCTAAAAAAAAAAGGCGAGGCCCGCGGCCTCGCCTGAGAAGAGATGTGCCGGAGGACGTCAGTTCTTGGCGGCTTCCGCGGCCGCGACCTCGACCTCGGCCTCGATGTGGACGCGGCGGCGGTGCTTGTCGAACTTCACGCGTCCGTCGATGAGGGCGAACAACGTCCAATCGCGGCCGACCCCGACGTTCACCCCGGGGTGGAACTTGGAGCCGCGTTGACGGATGATGATGGTGCCGGCGTTGACCAGCTGGCCTCCGAAACGTTTCACGCCCAGCCGTTTGCCGTGGCTGTCGCGACCGTTGCGTACGCTGCCTTGACCTTTCTTATGCGCCATAGAATTCCTTCGGTGAGATTAAGCCGTGATCTCTTTGACCTTGATGACCGTGAGTTTCTGCCGATGGCCCTGCTTCTTGTGGTAGCCCTTGCGGCGTTTCATCTTGAAGATGATGACTTTGTCGGCCTTGGTCTGCTCGACCACGTCGGCCACGACCTTCGCGCCGGCCACGGTGGGCGAGCCCACGGTGATGACGCCGCCGTTGTTCACCATCAACACACGGTCGAAGGTGGCGATAGCGCCGGGTTCGAGCTCGAGCTTCTCGATCTCCAAGGTGTCGCCGGCAGTAACGCGATACTGCTTCCCGCCTGTTTCCATCACAGCATACATATAGATTCGCTCCGTAAAAAAGAGCCGCGAAGTAACCAAATGGGGCAGCGGGTGTCAACGCTGCTTTGAGGGAAACTTGGATTGATTAAACCTGCGGCCCGTGTAGTCCATCCGGCGCATGCGATTCCCCACGTTTTCCGCCGGCCTCATGCTGGCCATGAACCTCGCCCTTGGCCAAGCCACCCAGACCCCCACCACGGGCAACGGCGGCGCCGTCAAACCCGACGCCAGCTGGTTCCCGCCGGAATCCGCCTTCCGCAAGGTGGTCCTCGACGAGGACGCCGTGGTCGACGGCAAGGCGACCGACACCATCGTCGACCCGATGGAACTGGCCGTGGCCAAGGACGGCCGCGTGTTCTGGGCCGAGCGGAAAGGCATCGTCAAGATGTGGAGCCCGTCCACGAAGGCGACGGTCGTGATCGCCACCATCCCGGTGTTCGACGGCCTCGAAGAGGGCATGCTCGGCATCACGCTCGACCCGAAGTTCCTCGCGAACGGTTGGATCTACCTCAACCACTCCCTCACCGAGACGACCAACGACGGCCAGGAGAACGGCAAGTCCGGCAAGATCCGCGTCTCCCGGTACACCCTGAAGGGGGAAGCGTTGGACCTCGCGAGCGAGAAGACCATCATCGAGATCCCGGTCCAGCGCGAGCAGTGCTGCCACGTCGGCGGTTCGTTGGCCTTCGACGCCAAGGGCAACCTCTACGTCTCGGTCGGCGACAACACGAACCCGTTCGATTCCGACGGCTTTTCGCCGAACGATCCTCGCAAGGGCCACTATCCGTGGGATGCCCAGCGCTCGGCGGCGAACGCGAACTCGCTCACCGGGAAAGTCCTCCGCATCACGCCCAAGGCCGACGGGGGCTACTCGATCCCGGCCGGCAACCTCTTCAAACCCGGCACGCCCGGTACCAAGCCCGAGGTCTACGTGATGGGCAACCGCAACCCGTTCCGCATTTCCCTCGATGCCAAGACT
>JANNAJ010000744.1:0-1706 GCA_031384285.1 Verrucomicrobiota bacterium | reverse complement strand
TCGGCGTTCATCTGCAGGATCCCGAGGTCCACGCGGAGCTGCACCTTCTCGGCGCCGTCCTTGCCCTTGAAACGGCGCGCGACCACCTGGCCCGGCTGGTAGTCCCAGTCGGCCAAGAGTTCGGAGATGTCGTAGCTCATTCGGCGCGAACATGGGAGGCGGCGCCGGGCTCGTCAATCCACGGAAGGAACCAGCATCCGGCCCGGATCGGAGGACATCGCATGCACCCGGCCGCCATGCGTGCGGCGGGCCCGGACGCCGCTATCAGGCCTCGTCGGGCTCCGCCGGTCCGTCGTGTCCGTCGTCTTCGGCCGGGCCGACGCAGACCACGAACTCGCCCTTGCGCGGACGCGCCGCGAGCTGCGCCGCGAGCTCGGCCGGCGTGCCGCGCAGCCATTCCTCGAACTTCTTCGAGAGCTCGCGCGCCAGCACCACGCGTCGCGCCGGGAACGCCACCATCAGCTCCGCCACCAACCGCTCGATGCGGAACGGCGATTCGTAGAACACCAGCGTCCCCGGCACCGCCACCAACGACGCGAGACGGTTCGCGCGTTGTCCCGATTTGTGCGGCAGGAATCCCACGAAATGGAACTCGTCGGTCGGCAGGCCGCTGGCGGTGAGGCCCGCGATGAGGGCGCACGCGCCGGGCACCGGTTCCACCCGGCAACCGGCCGCCACCGCCGCGGCGACCACGCGTCCGCCCGGATCGCTGATGCCCGGCGAACCGGCGTCCGTCACCAGCGCGATCTTCTCGCCGCGCCGCAGCCGTTCGACGAACTCCGTGCTGCGCCGCGCCTCGTTGAACTTGAAGTAGCTGAGCAACGGCTTGGTGATGCCGAAGTGCTTCAGGAGCTGTCCGGTGTGCCGCGTGTCCTCGGCCGCGACGACGTCGCACTCGCGGAGCACGCGCAAGGCCCGGAGAGTGATGTCCTCCAGGTTCCCGATCGGCGTCGCGACGAGATAGAGCGTGCCGGGGACCAACGGCGGCAAAGCGGGGACGACGGACGGTTCCATTCCCGCGACGCTAGCGGTCGCGACGCCCCGCGACCCGCGCAAAGTGATGCCCGAGGAACGCGGCCTCCGGCCCGGCGCCCGGCCCGGGGAGATCTCGGATCGGCGCCACCTCCGGTCCCGGGTCCCTCCACCGCTTCCCATAGCTCCCCGATGCGTGCGCGGGATTGCCGGGACTTGTCGGGCCGGACTACCGTGCTCTCGGATGAACGCACCCATCGGAAAGAGCCCCATCTCCATCCGCTCCGCCGTCCGCTCCGATTGCCCGGGGATCCTCGCCATCTACAACGATGCGGTGCTCACGACGACGGCGACCTACGACTACGAGCCGCGGTCGCTCGAGCACCGGCAGCAGTGGTTCGACGACCATGAGCAGGGCGGCTTCGCGATGTTCGTCGCGGTCGAGACCCCGGCCGACGGTCCGGAGCTCGTGGTCGGCTGGAGCGCGCTGAACCGCTACCACGACCGCGCCGGTTTCCGCTTCACGACGGAGAACTCGGTCTACGTGGCGGCGTCGCATCGTGGTCGCGGCATCGGCGCGCGGCTGCTGGCGCCGTTGATCCCGGCAGCGAAGGAACGCGGCCTCCGGTCCATCATCGCGGCGATCGACGCGCAGAACGAGGCGAGCATCCGGCTCCACGCGAGGTTCGGTTTCGAGCACGTCGGGCTCTTCAAGGAGGTCGGCTTCAAGTTCG
>JANNAJ010000724.1:0-2583 GCA_031384285.1 Verrucomicrobiota bacterium | reverse complement strand
CTCTTGCGCCGCGCCATCGAGGCGGACCGGCTGCAATCGCTCATCTTCTACGGCCCGCCCGGCACAGGGAAAACTTCCCTCGCCCAAATCATCGCGCGGCAGACCAAGTGCAAGTTCGAGCGCCTCAGCGGGGTCGAGTCGAACGTCGCGGACATGCGGCGCGTGCTACAGGGCGCGACCAACCGCCTCGAGAACACCGGCCAGACTACCATCCTGTTCATTGACGAAATCCACCGCTTCAACAAGTCGCAGCAGGACGTGCTCTTGCCCGACGTGGAGAGCGGCGTCATCCGGCTCATCGGCGCGACCACCCACAACCCGTTCTTCTTCGTCAACTCGCCGCTGGTCTCGCGCTCGCAGATTTTCGAGCTGAAGCCGCTTTCCGAGGATGACCTCTTCGACCTCCTCGCCCGCGCGCTGATGGATGCGGAGCGGGGCATTGACTACCTGAAAATCAAAATCGAGAAGGAAGCCGCGCGGCACCTCGCCAAGATGGCCGACGGCGACGCGCGCAAGGCGCTCAACTCCCTGGAGATCGCCGCGCTCACCACGCCGCCGGGGACGGACGGGGTCGTCCCCATCGACCTCGCGGTCGCCGAGCAGTGCATCCAGAAGAAGGCGGTCGTCTACGACGGAGACGGCGATGCGCACTACGACACCATCAGCGCGTTCATCAAATCGATGCGCGGTTCCGATCCGGACGCCACGCTCTACTGGCTGGCGAAGATGATCCACGCCGGCGAGGACCCGCGGTTCATCGCCCGGCGCATCGTGGTCCACGCGGCGGAGGACGTGGGGTTGGCCGACCCGATGGCCCTGGTGCTCGCGCGGGCCGCGGCGGAGGCGGCGGAGTTCATCGGCTGGCCCGAAGCCCGCATCCCCATCGCCGAGGCCGCGCTCTACATCGCCACCGCGAACAAGAGCAACTCCGTCATCGTCGCCATCGACGCCGCGCTCGAGGACGTGCGGTCCGGCCGGACGTTGGCGGTCCCGTCCCATCTCCGCGACGCCCACTACAAGGGCGCCAAGCAGCTCGGCCACGGCGAAGGCTACCAGTACGCGCACGACCACGAGGGGCATTTCGTTCCGCAGGACCATCTCGGTGAACCGCGCCGCTATTACGAGCCGAGCGACCAAGGCGTGGAGAAGAAGATAAAGGAGCGCGTCGAACGGTGGCGGGCGCTCACCGAAGCCGCGCGGATCCACGCCGTCCCGGCGAAGGACCGGCCCGCATGAGCGCCGTGGCCGAAGCCAAGGCGGCGCTGCGGAGCGAGGTCCGCGCGCGGATCGCGGCGATGCCGGAGGAGCGTCGCGCGTCGGAGAGCGCCGAGGTGGTCCGGCACCTCGTCGCGGACGCGACGTGGCACGGTGCGCGGTCGGTCCTTTTGTTCATGCCGCTGCCGGACGAGGTCCGCGTCCGGCCGCTGATGGACGCGGCATGGGCGGCCGGCAAGTCCGTCGCGCTGCCCGCGTCGGATGCAGCGACCGGTGCCTACGTCGCGAAACGGATCCTTTCCGGGGCCGACCTGCGGCCCGGGCGGTTCGGGATCCTGGAGCCGGCCGCCGGGTGTCCGGTGGTGCCGTTCAGCGCGCTGGACTTGGTGTTGGTGCCGGGCATAGCCTTTGACCGTGCTGGCAACCGGCTCGGACGGGGCAGGGGCTTCTACGACCGGATGCTGGCCTTGGGCCCGGATGCGGTCTCCTGCGGCGTGGGCTTCGACGGACAGGTCGTGGCCTTGGTGCCGGTGGAGCCGCACGATGTGAAACTCCACCGGGTGTGGACGCCGACGGGACAGATCCTCGCCGGTCCCGCGCCTCTTTGATACCGATGCTGACCGAACAGATCGTCGTCGCCGCCGTTTGCACGGTGGTCGGAGGCGGCTTGGCCTATGCCTTCTCCCTCTCGCGGGAACGGGCCATCCGTGCCGAGTCCGCCACGCGGGAGCGCGACCTCCAGGAAAAGCTGCGGCGGGACACCGAGTCCGCCCTGCTCTCTGCCAAGGTCGCCGCCCAGGAACAGGTCGTCCGCGGACGCGCCGAGACCGAGCAGGCCCTCGCGGGCCAGCGCGCCGCCCTCGACGCCGACGAACGCCGGCTCGCCGAGCGCGAGGCCGTGGTCAACCGCCAGCTCGACCGTTTCGCCCAGCAGGAGCAGGACCTGCGGCTCCGCGCGGAGCTGCTGGAATCCGCCCGTGACGGTCTTGCGTCGGAACGCACCGAGCTCCACCGCTTGTCGGTCGAGTGCAAGACCCGTCTGGAGCAGGTGTCGGGACTCGACAGCGGATCGGCCCGCACGCTCCTGCTCAAGGAGGTGGAGCGCGAGTCGGCCAAGGACGCGGCGGACCTGTCGCGGCACATCCTCGACGACGCCCGCCACCGCTCCGAGGAACAGGCCCGCCGGATCCTCGCCACGGCCATCCAGCGCTACGCGGCGACCCACACCTTCGAGACCACCACGGCCACCGTGGCCCTCACCGGCGACGACATGAAGGGCCGCATCATCGGCCGCGAAGGCCGGAACATCCGCGCCTTCGAGGCCGCGACCGGCGTCACCGTGCTCGTGGACGACACCCCGAACGCCGT
>JANNAJ010000711.1:0-4439 GCA_031384285.1 Verrucomicrobiota bacterium | reverse complement strand
TCTCCAGCAGGTCGCGCTCGCTCCGGACCTCGCCGATCTTGGTCAGCTCGGGTCCGACGTTCCCGCCGACATAGCCGATCCGGTGGCACGCGGAACAGGCGGCCTTGGGCCCGTTGAAGTCGGCCTGTCCGCGCCGGACGTCGCCCTTCGCCTGCTGGATTTCGGCCAGCAATTTATCCAGGTGCGCCGCTTGTTTCACCGGATCGATGCCGAGCGTGGAAAGGAAGGCGTCCGCCGCTTCGCGGGTCGCGGCCGGGAACTTCGCGAGGCGCGGCTTGATCTGTGCGGCGCTGAGCGCCTTCGCGCTTTTCGCGTCGCGCAACGCGGCGACCACCTTGCCGCCGAGCGCCTCGTCGCCGCCGCCCTCGAACGCGCCGAGCAGCTTGTCGAGCTCGAGCGGGCCGGCGGATGTCAGGTCACCAGCGAGCGCGGTGAGCTGCGCGGCATCGAGCTTCGCACGAGCGAGCACGCCGGCGGCCGTGGCGCGGACGACCGGCTCGTTCGCCGGGGCGAGGCGCCCACGCAGGAACTCCACCTCGACCGACCCGAGCGCGCTGCCGGACGGCACCGATGTCAGCGCGTCCAGCCGGAGAGGATCGGGTTGCGCGGTGTCGCGGGCCAATCCGAGCAGGGCCTTGGAGATGGCCGGATCCCCGCCGAGACCGCGGGCGGCGCGGACCGCCGCGGGCGCGAGGTCCTTCGACGGCGGGTCGAGCAGCCCGAGTACGGCTTTGCGCCAGGCAGCGGGCGGTTCCTTCAGGCCGGCTCCGGCGATGGCGGCGAGGGCTGCGACGCGGGTCGGATCCCGGAAGGCAGGAAAGCTGATGGCATCGGCGAGCAACCCCTGCCCGGCCACGGCGCGGGTGAGCATGCCGAGCTGCGCTTCCAGCGGTGCGAGCTTCGCGGGGGGCATCTCCGGATCCGACAGCTTCGTGCGGAACCATCCTGCCAGTTCTTCGCCCCACTCCGGATGACGTCCAAGGATCCATTCCGCGGCCGCGCGCAGCCGCACGTCATCTTCGGCCAGATACGGCGTGACCTCCGTCGGCTTCAGGTCGCTGCCGTCCATCTGGTCCAGCGCGATGAGGGCCGCCCGGCGTGTCACGGCGCGGCTGTGGTTCAGCCCGTGGCGGGTCGAGACCGGATCGGCGAGGTCCATGAGCGCCACGATCAACGAATGCTCGACCGTCGGATCGAGCCCGCCGGGCCGCGCGTCCTCCCGTTGGGCCACGTTGAACAACATCATGGCCATGCCCGGGGATGCGATGCGTCCGAAGCTCTCCACGGCGGCGCGCAGCACCGGCGCGTTCGTCTCGGCGAGAAGCCCGGTGACCTTGGGCACCACCGAGCGGTCACGAAGGGTGGAGATCGCCTTGAGCGCGGAGTGGACCACGCTGTCGTCGGGGTCGTTGAGCGAAATCAGCGCCGCGCGCCGGGCCGAACGGTCGCGGATCCGGGCAAGGGCCCAGATCGCGTTGCGCCGGAGAGACGGCGACTTGTCCTTGAGATGCGGTGCGAGCAAAGGCACCGCGTTGGTGCCCATCGCGGCGAAGGCGGTCACGGCCCTCTCGCGCACCGCGGGCCGCGGATCGTCGAGCCGTGTCGCGGCTTCCGCCATCGCGGCCGCGTCCCAGGCGAGCTGGAGGCCCCACGGATCGGCCACCTTCGGCGCGCCCGTCCTCCGCACGCGATAGATGCGGCCCATGACATCGGGCTTGGCGAGCTGGGAACTCGGGCAACACAGCCGGTACCAGCCGCCGGTGTCCACCACGAGCAGGCTCCCGTCGGCGTCGGGCAGGACGTCGGTCGGATGGAAATCCAGGTCGTCGCAGACCAAGAAATCGCTGTCGGTGCTCGCGTACGTCGCGCCGTCCGGACGGAGCACATGGCGGGTGACCTTGTGCAGGTTGAAGGTGGTGGCGAAGAAATTGTCGCGGAAACCGGGGCCGAAGACATCGCTCTCGTAGCGGACCAGCCCGCATTCGGCCGCCGGGCCGGCCTGGTGGAACGGGTGCATCAGGTCCGGCCCCGGGCGTTTCACGCGGCCGTCGTCGAGCACGTCGTTGACCTTGCCGAAGACGCTGCCGTGGACCGCGTGGCCGATGCCGTCGCGGAAACCCGGCTGGGAGAAGTCGATGAACGTGCTGGTGAACAGCGCTTCGCCCTCCGGCGTGAAGGCGACCTCGACCGGGTTGTCCATGCCGCCGGACATGATGACGTCGAGGTCGGACCCGTCGGGACGGGCGCGGTAGATGTGGGCGGCCTTGTCGTTGAGGGTCTTTCCGTTGCCGAGCTTGTGGGTCTGCTCGGAGAACGCGCCCTTGGTCCAGTAGATGTAGCCGTCCGGCCCGAGATACGGGCCATGGATGTCGTTCGCGCAACCGGTGAGCGTGCCGCCCTTGAACCACTCCTCGCGGCGGTCGGCCACGCCGTCGCCGTCGTCGTCGCGGAAGCGCCAGATGCTCGGCGGCGCCGCGGCGTAGACCCAGCCGTCGTGCCAGAGGCAGCCCTGCGGGAACATCACCTTGTCGGCGAACACGACCGTCTTGTCGAAGACACCGTCGCCGTCCGTGTCCTCCAGCCGCAGGATCCGGGACGCGGGATCCTTCAGCTGCTCGGACGGCGGTTCGTTGGAGCCGGACGAATCGGTCACGTACAGGCGGCCGCGGTCGTCGAAACTGCCGCTGACCGGACGCGGCGCGAGCTTGGAGGTCGCGGCCAGCTCGACGGTGAACCCGTCGGGGACGGTGAACTTTCGGCCGTCGACCATCTGCTCGGCGGCCTGCGACGAGACCGCCGTGACCAAGAGGCCGAGGGCGACGGAGGGTGGAATCTTCACGGCCCGGACCTTGGCGCGAAGAACCCCGGAAGGTGAACCGGAAAAAGCCGGCAGGCCGACCGCCCGTTCACAGCGGCAGCTTCGGCACACCTTCGTGGAAGCGGCCGAGATCGGGATCTTTCGGCCGGACGGATTGGCTCTGGATGTAGGGCGGCATCTTGCCGATGCGCTTCGAATCGGGGGACACGAGGCGCCACGCCTCCGCATGGCCGTCGGCGAAGCTCAACGCGAGGGCGCCGGCGTGGCGGACCGCCGGGAAATCGACCCACAGCCATTCGCCCGGCTGCGTCACGACAAAGCGGGCGTTCTCGATGCTGTTCTCGTGCTCGTCGAGGAAGACGAAGGCCTTGCTCGGCGACGGCGCGACGATCTGGCCGAGCTTGTGCCAGCACGTCTTGTCCTTCGGATCCGGCTCGTCGTTCATGTAGGCGCTCATCGAGACGCTCCGCGAACGCTTGATCTTCCCTTGGTCGCGCACCGTCGAGCGGTCGGCCGGACACCGGTAGATCCCGACCGATTGGTTGTAGGGGAACAGCAGGCCGCGCTGGATGTTCGTGGTGTCGGCGTCGGTGTAGGCGTTGCCGGTCACCCACGTCCGCGCCGTGGCGTTCGCGCCCTCGCGTCCGCCGCTCAGGACCGTCTCGTTGGGCGGCAGGCTGTCGGCGTTGTCGCCGCAATAGAGCATCCACGCCAGGCCGAGCTGCCGATAATCGCTCAAGCACTGGGTCTGGAGCGCCTTGCCCTTGGCCTTGCCCAGAGCCGGCAGGAGCATCCCGGCCAGGATCGCGATGATGGCGATCACCACCAGGAGCTCGATGAGAGTGAATCCGGATCGGCGGGACGCTCGGCGCAGCGACAGGGTCGGGAAGCTCACGCAGGAGATATAGCCGTGAGGAGGACCGGTCGTCGCCAAGGAAAACCGGGCGACCGCGGCACGCAGCCACGGACCGGCGTCCGTCAACGGACCTTGGAAAGGCTGGCCCAGACCAGCGCCATGACCCATCCCACGTACGTCCATCCGAGGAGGGCGTTGAGGATGAAGATCGCGAAGACCTCCCGATGTCCCCGGACCGCGGCGATCACGGTCGGGAAGAAATAGAACGGGACGAAGGCCAATGCGAGCGGCAGCGAGGCCAGCACCCCATACAGCGGGCCCACGGCATCGATCGAGAGGTGTCCGGACCAGACGACCCACGGAATGCCCGCGACCAGGAGAGCCGCGGCCGCCCATGCCACCCAGCGCCAGTGGACCGACAAGACCGGCCATCCTCGACCCGTTGCGAACGCGGGCATCATGACGGCCCGGCCCCTGGCCGCGGGGCGGGCGGCAGACCGGCTCGGGACGACCGCGTTGGGCGCGCCGCAGGCAGGGCAATCGACCGGTCTCATATCAGCGCGTGCCTCCACTTGGGAGGGGACGTCGCAGATCAGGCAGGTCGCATCCATATAGGGGTGGATATCCCGCAGCCGCTGTCGCTGTACAGCTCAAAGAAGGCTCCGGGATATGATTCTTCTCACTCGCCGGTGCGCGAATCCGGCACGCACCAGAGCAGGCCGGGTTTGTTCGCCTTCTGCTCGTTCTGGAAGTCCTCGAACCGGA
>JANNAJ010000690.1:0-6809 GCA_031384285.1 Verrucomicrobiota bacterium | reverse complement strand
GCGAAAGATTCGGTGCCGAACCCGTTCGGAGGGCGGAACTCGGTGCTGGTCGTCCACGGATCGCCGGAGGCGGCCCATCTGGACGACGCGGAGAACCTTCCGATGAATACGAACGGCAAACCCAAAGAATAAAGATATCATGGAAAAGAACACACAAGCGGTGAGCGACGACCTGAGCCAGTTGGCGGACGACGCGCGGGCCTTGATGGAGGCGACGGCGGATGTCGCGGGCGACAAGGTGGCGGAGGCGCGCAAGCGGCTCGCCGCGGCGCTCCAAGGCGGCAAAGAGATGTGCGGCCGTGTCCGCGAGAAGGCCGAGTACGGCGCCAAGGTGGCCGACGCCGCGGTCCACGAGCATCCGTACGCGGCCATCGGGATCGCCTTCGGCATCGGCGCCGTCATCGGGTTCCTTGCGACCCGTCGCAACGGGAACTGAACCGCCATGGAGCCCTCCGCCATCAACCTCGGGAAACTCGCCGGGCCGTCGAAGATCTTCGCCCGGCGTCTGCTCGCCATCGGAGCGAACCGGATCGAGCTGTTGATGGTGGAGGTGCAGGAGGAGCGGGGGCGCCTCGTGCAGGCGCTCCTCCTCGGGTGCGGCATCGCCGCCTCGGCGTTCCTCGCCGTGCTCGCGCTCAACGCGGCCCTCGTCGTGCTCTTCTGGGAGACGTCGAGGGTCGCGACCTTGGCCGTGTCCGGATTCCTCTACGCCGCCCTCGCCGTCGCTCTCTACCGGAAGCTCGGCGCCCTCCTGCGCGATTGGACGGTCCTGGGCTCGACCCTCGACCAATTGAGGAAAGACCGCGGATGCCTGGACGAAAAACTCCGATGAACGCGCTCCAGGTCCGCAAACGCCTCCTTCTCGCGGAGAGCGATGTCCACCGCGCCCGGCTCTCCCGCGAATGGGCCGACGTCTCCGACGGGCTCGACCGCTTGGGCGAGCGCGTCCGGTCGTTCGACGCGATGGCCGCTTCCACGATGGCGCTGGTCTCAGGTCTTTCCGGATGGGCCACCGCCCGACCGGCTCCCGGCACACCGGCCTCGTCATGGCTCAAGAAGCTGGTCTCCGGCGCCCGGCTCGGCTGCACGCTTTGGCTGCTGTTCCGCCGTCGCGGCACGGGCGGGGAGAAGCGGTGACGTCCGCCGGGCCGCGCCAAGCGGACGCCGTCCTCCTCCGGCGCCCCGCCGGGACCCGATTGGGGTGAACACCCCATGGTGTCCCATATCAAATCTGCGGTAATTTTTCTGGGTAGGCCGTGCAGATCCACGATTTCCCGCCCCGCACGGACCGGACCCCCCGCCCATGAACGGACATCCCACCCCCCTTTCGCCAGCCTTGGTGCCGGCCCTGTGCCCCCGTGCCGGGCACCGTCGTCGCGCCCGGTGCCACCCCTCTGAAGCCGTCGGTAAACCCCACTGAGAAATTTGAAAATGAAACCTAGAAACACACTCATCGCCCTCGCGGCGGCCGCCGTCTTCGTCGTCGGCTGCGACAAGGAGAAGACCCCATCCGAGCAGATGGACCAGGTGAAGGCCGACACCAAGGAGGCCGCGAAGGAGATGAGGGACTACACCTACGCCCAGAAGGGCGAGTTCGTGGCCTCGATGCAGGAGCGGCTCACATCGATCGACAAGGACATCGAGCGCATCTCCGCCCGCATCGAGGCAGCGAGCGACGCCGCCAAGGCCGACGCCAAGCCCAAGCTCGCCGCGCTCCGCGCCCAGGCTTCCCGCTTGGACAAGCAGCTCGCCGAGGCGAAGGACGCCAGCGAATCCACCTGGAGCGACGTCAAGGCCGGCTCGCGCAAGGCCTTCGACGCCGTCAGCTCCGGCATCCTCGAGGCCCGCCAATGGGTGAGCGACAAGATCGCTCCCTGACCCCCCAATCTACTGATCGAAGGAAAATAATAAGAAACCAATCCAGCAAAACAAGACCCCCGAACATGAACACCCACTCACGAACCTTCTGGCCGCCTGGCGGCCTCCGACCTTCACCTCTCGCCGCCTTGCGGCGGCTCTCCGCCGGCCTGCGGGCGGGCTTCTTCTTGGCCATGCTCGGCCTCCTCTGGGCGGGCGCACCGGCCGCACTCGCCAATGAGAGCCCCATCGGCTGCACCGGGAGCGCGCTCGGCATCAACCTCTTCACCAGCACGCGCGACGTCCATATCGGCGACACGATCACCTACAGCGTCACCATCTTCAACGGCCTGCCGGGCAGCCCGCGGGTCGCATGCGATGCGACGGCGATCCAGGCGTCCTTGGTGACGCCGGACGGCGTGAGCCACGACCTGACCTCGCTGCTCGTCCGCCGGACGCTGTTAAGCGCGCAGAGCGACTTCTATCCGGACGTCGTGAGCTATGTCGTCCGCGCCCAGGACGTGCGGCCCGACGGCACGGTCCGCGCGACGGCGAGTGACACCGGTGTCATCCACCAGAACGAAACGGACAGCCAGGGCGGCGGCGACCAGGGCGTGAACACGGAGGTCAGCCTCCCGTGCATCCAGATCGGCGTGCAATGCGTCGGTGCCATCGGCGAGAACGGCATGCTGGCCTTCACCGGCAGCGTCACCAACTGCGGCAACAACACGCTCGTGGGCGTGACGATCACGAACCTCGTCAACGGCGGCCAGTTCCATGTCGCGGTGATCACCAATCTGCTGAAGGGCGCGGTCGCCACCTTCAGCGGCACGTGGATCCCGGCCAATCCCTGCGTCCCGAGCACGATGACCGTTGTCGCGCAGGGCATCGACCAGTTCACCTCCGCGCCGCGGACGGTCACGGCTTCGGCCTCGACCACCTGCTCCGAGGTCCTGAACCCGTCGATCAAGGTCACCAAGGTCTGCCCGGTCGGTCCGGTCTCTCCCGGCCAGATGCTGGTCTACACCGGCACCGTCACCAACACGGGCGACGTCACGCTCAAGGACGTCGTGGTGGTCTCCGACCAACCGGCGAACACCACCGTGTTCACCATCGCCTCGCTCGCGCCCGGTGCCGGCGCCTCGTTCTTCGGCAGCTATGTCGCCCCGGTCGATTGCTCCACCACGAGCGGTGTGACCGCCCGCGGCACCAGCGTCTGCGGCGTGCAGGTCACCAGCACGGCGAGCTCCACCTGCGCCATCGTCACGACGCCCCTCATCAGCGTCACCACCGCCTGTTCCCCGACCATCGCGGTCCCGGGCGGCGTCCAGACCTACACCGGCACGGTGCGGAACACCGGCGACATCGCGCTCAAGAACGTCGTCGTCGTGAGCGACCGCCCGGTCGCCGGCACCACGCTGTTCACCGTCGCGTCTCTCGCCCCCGGGGCTTCCGCGGTCTTCACCGGCACCTACACGGTCCCGTTGCTCGATGCGTGCGCCGTCACCACCACGGTCGTGGCCACGGGCCGTGACCTGTGCACGGACAAAGCCGTCACCTCGACCTCCGCGGTCAGCTGCGGCGTCACCACCGTCCCGCAGGTCGCGGTCACCTTGGAATGTCCCGCGACCGCGGTCGCGACCGGCGGTCTGGTCACCTACACCGGCATCGTCAGCAACCCGGGCAACGTCACGCTCAAGAACGTCACCGTCACCGGCAGCCAGTCCTCGCCGAAGATCGTCCTGACCGTCCCGAGCCTCGCGCCGGGCGCGTCGGTCCCGTTCACCGCGAGCTTCACCGCGCCGGCCGACGCCTGCTCGGTGGGCACCACCGTCACCGCCAGCGGCGCCGACGCCTGCACCGCGGTCGTGGTGAACGCGATCCGCTCCGCCACCTGCACGCTGCTCACGAAGCCGCTGCTCGCGATCACGCAGATCTGCCCCGCGGTCACGCCTGCTCCGGGCGGCCTGCTCACCTACACGGGGACCGTCCGCAACGCGGGTGACATCACGCTGACCAACGTCGTCGTCCTGAACGACCGCAGCGGTGTCGTCCCGGTGTTCACCGCCGCCTCCTTGGCGCCCGGCGCCTCGGCGGTCTTCACCGGCTCCTACATCGTCCCGGTCGACGTCTGCTCGGTCTCGAGCTCCTCGGTCGCCACCGCGACCAGCACCTGCGGCATCCCGGTCACCGCCGCGGTCACCTCGGTCTGCCCCGTGCTGGGCACGCCGTCGATCGTCGTCACCACGGTCTGCTCCACCAATGTCGTCTCGCCGGGCGGCCCGCTCTCCTACGGCGGCCCCGTGCGCAACTCGGCCAACATCACGCTCAACCACGTGTCGGTCACCCGCGACCGGCCGGTCGCGGGGACGGTGCTCTTCACGGTCGCCACCTTGGCGCCCGGCGCATCGGCGGCCTTCACCGGTGCCTACACGGCTCCGGCGAGCTTCCCGGCCGGTGCCTGCGCGGTGACCGCCACGGTCTCCGCCACGGGCAAGGACGCCTGCTCGGACAAGGTCGTCGCGAGCAGCGCGGCGGCGAGTTGTGCGATCACCACGCTGCCGCAGGTCGCGGTCACGCTGGATTGCCCGGCGGTGACGGTCGCGACCGGCGCGCCGATCACCTACACCGGCACGGTCAGCAACCCCGGCAACGTGACGCTCAACAACGTCACGGTCGTGGACAACCAGTCCTCGCCCAAGGTCGTGTTCTCCGTCGCGAGCCTCGCGCCGGGCGTCTCGGCCAACTTCACCGCCAGCTTCACCGCGCCGGCCGACTCCTGCTCGGTGAGCACGACGGTCACCGCCAGCGGCAGCGACAACTGCACCTCGGCCCTCGTCACCGCGTCGAAGTCCGCGACCTGCACGTTGCTGACCGTGCCCGGGATCGTCCTCACGCAGGCCTGCCCGGTCGGGCCGACCGTCTCCGGCGGTCTGTTCACCTACACCGGCACCGTCCGCAACTCGGGCAACGTGACCCTCACCAACGTGGTCGTGACCGAGCCGCGCTCCGTCCCGACGAACACCTTGTGGTTCGATGATTCCCTCCCGGCCGGTGCCGTGGCGGCGGCCGACGGCGGCGACGCGTGGACCTGGGTGACCAGCGATCCCGCGCCGTTCTCGGGCGCCTCGGCCCATCGTTCCGAGCTCAACCCTGAGCTGCACCAGCACTACTTCACGCTCGCGAGCCCGACCTTCACGGTCGATGCCGGCGACATCCTCGTGCAGTACGTCTACCTCGACCCGGCCCACATCCCGAGCGAGATCATGTTGCAGTGGAACGACGGCAACTTCGACCACCGCGCCTACTGGGGCGACAACCTCATCGGTTACGGCCAGGACGGCACCGATAGCCGTCGCCGCATCGGCGCCATGCCTCCCGCTGGCCAATGGGTGAGACTCGAGGTCCCGGCCAGCGCCGTGGGCCTGGAAGGCCGCCCGATCAACGGCATGGCCTTCTCGCTCTTCGGGGGCCGCGCCACCTGGGACGCCACCGGCAAGACCGGCCGCTCCACCACCACGGCGGCGACGGTCTTCACCGCGGCGATCCTCGCCCCGGGCGCCTCGGCGGATTTCACCGGCAGCTTCGCGCTTCCCGCGGCCGGCGGCTGCTCCGTCACGTTCTCGCTGGCGGTCACCGCGAGCGACCGTTGCACCGGCACGAAAGTGTCCGCGAACTCGACCGGGACCTGCCCGGTCGTCACGTCGCCCGCCATCGAGGTGACCCAGACCTGCCCGGTCGCCCCGGTCAGGCCCGGCGGTCTCCTCACCTATACCGGCACCGTCCGTAACATCGGCGACATCACCCTCACGAACGTCGTGGTGTCCAACGACCGCAGCGGGGCCGCCCCCGTCCTCACCTTGGCCTCGTTGGCCCCGGGAGCATCGGCGACCTTCACCGGCAGCTACGTGACGCACGCGGATTGCTGCGTGGATTCCAGCACGGTCACCGCCCGCGGCCAGGGCTGCGCCGGGGAGATCGTCCGCGACACGGCGACGCGCACCTGCGCGATGCTCACCTCGCCGAAGATCGAGGTCACCAAGGTCTGCGCGCCGGGCGACCTGCGCGCCGGCGACCGGCTGACCTACACCGGCACCGTCCGGAACACCGGCGACATCACCCTGATCAACGTCGAGGTGGTGAACGACCGGCCCGGCAGCGCGCCCTTGTTGGGACGCCTGACGCTGGCCCCGGGTGAGTTCGCGAACTACCGCGCCTCCTACATCGTCCCGCCGGACTTCTGCGGGACCGATACCGTCACGGCCACCGGCGCCGACGTCTGCACCAGCGCGTTGGTCACCAACCGCGTGACGGTGACCTGCCCGGTCATCACCGAGCCGGCCATCAGCATCACCAAGCGCTGCCCGACCGAGGCCACGCCGCACGGCGGCCTCTTCACCTACACCGGCACCGTGAAGAACATCGGGACCGTCACGTTGCTCAACGTGATCGTCGTGAACAGCCAGCCGGTCGCCGGCACCCCGGTCATCGGTCCCATCACGCTCGCTCCGGGCGCCTCGGTGGACTTCAGCGGCAGCTACATCGCCCCGAGCGACTGCTGCGAGACCACGGACACCCTGTTGGTCTGCGCCGTGGACCGCTGCACCGGTGCCCTCATCAAGGCCACCGCCACGCAGGTCTGCCCGCTCCTCACCACGCCGCGTCTCTCGGTCACCGAGGTCTGCCCGGCGACCCCGGTGCCGGTCGGCGGCCTGTTCACGTTCGGTGGTTCCGTCACCAACACCGGTGACGTCAACCTGACCAACGTCATGGTGTTCAGCACCCGGCCCGGCGGCATCCGCGTCAAGGTCCTGGGACCGGTCGAGCTCGCCCCGGGTGAAGCCGCGCAGTTCGGCGGCAGCTACGTCGTCCCGACCGGGGGCAACCCGGCGACCGACCTCATCGAGGCCACCGGCATGGACACCTGCCGCGGCCGCCTCGTCACCGCGAGC
>JANNAJ010000641.1:0-4258 GCA_031384285.1 Verrucomicrobiota bacterium | reverse complement strand
CCACCGCGCGCAGGTACCGACCTCCGGACCCGGGCAGCAGCTTCAGCTCGAACGCCGCCGGGCCGGTGTTCGTGGCGCTCGGGGTCCAGGTGCGCAGGTCAGGCGAGGTCTCGACCGTGTAGGTGACTTCGGATGCGGTGAAGACTCGGACCTCGAAGCTGTCCGTGCCGGCCTTCAGTCCGCTGATCTCCAATACGCGGGGGGTCGGGTCGGCGCGACCGGGCGAGCCGCCGACCGCGGTGCTGGCGCGCCAATAGGCCGGTGAATCCAAAGCGGCGATGCCGCCGATGGCCGGCACGAGCGATCGTCCGGTGCCATCTGCCTCGACCGGCCACGGCGGTTGGTCGGAGTAGGTGACGCTGAAGACCACCGCGCCTTCCGAAGCGGTCTTCAGGGTGAGTGTGTCGCCGCCGTTGCCGAGGGATCTGTCGTACGGTCCAAGGAGCGGGAACTCGGCCGGCAACCCGTGGTAGGCGCGGAAGG
The DNA here is from genome assembly GCA_031384285.1 of Verrucomicrobiota bacterium. Taxonomy (GTDB): domain Bacteria; phylum Verrucomicrobiota; class Verrucomicrobiia; order Limisphaerales; family UBA9464; genus CAIVQB01. The sequence goes on along the minus strand of JANNAJ010000641.1, from coordinate 3,775 downwards.
CGACGGAGTTGGTGGTCTTCACCAGCACCGCGAAGGCACCCGGCGCCAGCGTGGTGCCGGCAGGAAAGGTGAACCCGATGCCAGCGGTGAACTTCGCGCCGGCAAGATCAAGCGCCCGCGCGGGATCGTCGTTGTGGACCTCGACGAACTCGAAGCCATCGACCGGTGGATTGTACATCACCTCGGTGAGACGGAGGCTCGCCAGCAGGGCGGCGCCGTTGCCGGGTTCGCCGGCAGTGAACTCGACGGGCGCGGACCAGTTGCTGGCGCGTCCCGTGGTGTCGGTGTGGCGCACGCGGGCCCGGTAGAGATGGCCGACGCGCAGGACGGCCTGCGGGATCTGCAGCTCGGTCGTCGGTTCGGTGAGCTCCGCGGTCTCCCAGACCGGGTCGATCTCGTAGCGCCACGCTTCACCGGGCCGGTAGGACGGATGGTTGGTGCGGGTGATCTCGGCGAGGCGCCATTTCACCGACCGGAAGGCGCCGGCGCCGTTGAAGGGCGAAGCGTGGAAGAGCAGGCGGTCCACCGGGAACGCGGCGGGCCCGGCGAAGGTGAGCACGGGCGTCGCGGGGCGGTCCGGTTCGGCGCTGATCTTGTCGAGCGAGAAGGTCGTGTTGGTGCTGCGGTAGCCGACGTAGCGCTTCATCAGCTCCACCGCGCCGGCGAAGCTCCGGGGGACCCCAGGCTCCTGCGGGAACTGGTAGAAGCGGCCTTGGCCCGCCTTGCTCGCGTCGGTGATCGCCGATTTGCTCATCACCGGATTGTAATCCCACTGGGCGCGGTCCACGTCGGTGATCGAGTACGGTTCGGTGCCGCGGATGAGCAGGGCCTGTTCATCGATGGCGGCCCAGGCCTGGTCCGTGTTGAAGAGCAGGTCGCGCAGCTCGCGGACGCGGTTGCGGAACTCCATCGCGATCGCGGGATAGCGCGGGGCGGTGAGCGAGAAGTTCGAGAGCACCTTTGATTTGAAGGGCTCGTCCCCGCCGGTCTGGCCCGCGCGGTACATGTTGTTGGCCCAGGTGAGGTCGAGGTCCCACGGTTGCACCACCCACAGGCCGCGCGCTGGATCGTGGTAATAGAAGTAGTTCTTCCCGTCGGCGATGTCGTAGTGGTGGATGCCCTGGGCGATGGTCTGATATCCGAAATAGCTGCGCAGATCGAGGTTGGTGCGCCACCAGGATTCCGTCGGTGTGGTGGAATTGTAGGTGTTGAGGAAGGCGTTGAGGTCGGAACGGTCGAGCGGACCGGGCTTGCCGGCGTGGTTGAGCAGACCGCTGCCGCCTTCCATGTCGAAGATGTTGCCATCCGCCAGGCCGCGCTCCTTGAGGAAACGGCCGTCCTGCTCCTCGACCGCGAGGTATTTGCCCCAGAAATCGCCGCCGTACTGGTCGGTCGGCTTGGATTCGGCGACGTCGTCGATGACGCGGAACTGCACGTGGGTCGTGCGGTTGGCATCCACGCCGGCGAGGTTGAACAGCTTGTAGCCGACGCTCTCGAAGAGCCCTTGCTCGCCGCGGTGGTCGTAATCGCCCTGCTGGATGTCGGGACGGAAGCTCAGCTTGTCCCAGGTCGCGCGATAACGGCGTCCGTTGTCGTCGCGCATCTTGAGGTCGTGGCCGGGGTTGAGGTCGAACTTCCACGCGTTCTTCCCCATCGTGTAGCGCCAGACGCCGCCTCGCATGCGATAACGGATGTGGTCGTACACCTCGCCGTCGTAGACCAGCGTGCCTTCCCAGAGATAGTTGTCGCCGCGGTACTGGTTGTTGGGTTGTCCGGGTGCCCATCCGGTGGCGACGGCGACGTCGTTGCTGCGCGACAGCAGATGGAAGACCGGCAGACGGTTCATCTCGTTCGTGCCGACGGTGAAGACCTGTCCGAGCGCGGTGGCGGCGCCGGGCCGGACCGCGCCGTTCCATGCGGGCACACCGTCGTAGCAGAAGGCCGCGAAATCCGGCACCGGATCGTCCGGGTACGGCGCGCGGATCTCGGCGCCGAGACGATCGCGGGCGATGATGCGGTAGCGGATGAGGTTCCGGTGGCGCGACAGCTCGACAGGCAAGGTGACGGCGAAGATGTCGGGGTCCGCCGCGGTGGAGGCCATCGCGAGGCGCGTCCATCGGGTGGCGAAGGCCGGATCGCTGAGCGGGAGGTAGCTGCCCGGCTCGACGAGCTGGTATTCGAGCACGACCGAGGCGACGCCGTCCGGATCCGTCGCGCGCACGCCGACGGCGAGCGCTTCGCCGGAGCGCGGCTGCCGGGGGCTGTGGACGACCTGACGCAGGGCAGGGGGCGCGTTCGCGGCGAAGACGGCGTTGCGCCGGCCGGGTGTCGGGCCTTGTCCAGCCGGACCGCCGACGATCCGGACCACGGCGTCGAAGAACGCGTCGGAGCTGGCGCTGAGATCGACGTTGGCGAGCTGCACCGCGAGCACGTTCCCGTCGGGGCGCAACAGGCCCGCTGGCAACGCGATGTCGAAAGCCGCGTAGCTGTTGTCCTCGCGCGCGGCGCCGAGGCTGTTGGCGTCGAAGGGCACCTCGCCGTCGGCCATGGAGACGTTGAGCAGTGGTGTGCCGTTGAGCCAGAGCTTGAAGCCGTCGTCGTACAGCGCCTCGACCCGCAACGTCGTCGCCTCGGTCGCGCCGGCCGTCGAGAAGGTCTTCCGCAGGAACACCTGCCGGTAGGCGCCGCGCATGTCGTCGAGACGCGTGCCGAAGGCGACGCCCGGATCGTAGCCGATGGGCAAGGCACCTTCCGTCCACGCCGAATCATCGTAGGCCGTCGCGCGCCAAGCAACGGACGGCACAGAGGCCTCGGCCGTGCCCTTGCGATAGCGCCAGGTCGAGCCCGCCGGGACGACCGTCTGCGACTGCTGACCGGTGGATCCGACGACGGAGGCGCGCCAGTTCCCGCCGAGCGTGTCGTCGAGGTCCGGGTGGATCAGCTCGATGGAATAGCCTGGAGCGCCACCGACCGTCGGCCACGGGAAACCGAGCTGATAGTCGACCTCGTCCACGCGCTTCCCATCCGCGTCGGTCAAGGTGAGCGTCTCGCCCTCACCGCTGAGGCCGCCTTCCCACGGGCCCAGCGAGGACGTGCCGCGGTACTTCGCGGCGAGCGCCGCAGGATCCTCGGCGACGACGAGATAGCCGCCGGCTGGGAAGACGGTGTTCGTCGCGAACGCGAACTTCACGCCACCGCCGAGATGCCAACCGGAGAGGTCGAGAGCGTTGGTGCCGCGGTTGTGGATCTCGACGAACTCGACGCGTTCCTGTCTCGGTTCCGGCGAGTGGTGGATCTCGTTGATGACCACCGGCCCGTCGGCGAGGAGGGCGAAAGCACCGAGCCACGGCAGCACGGCGTTCACGAGGCGTTTCATGGATGGGCCAACCTTGCGGAAGGCCCGCCCATAGGCAAGGGCGGGAAGCGGAGCACGGCCCTCCAAAACAAGGCAGGCCAACAGGGTGTGATCGATGGGAAGAGGTGTTCCCCGGATCCACGTTGTCACCTTGGCCAGGGCGCCCCGATCTGCCCGTCATCCCGTTCCAGCTAACCCAACGGGCGATGCCTGTCGGCTAGCGCTCGTGTCTGTGAAAGGAGACCCCGCTTCAACTGCATCGTTTCGGCTGAGACTGATTCCAAAAGGATTCGTCGCCCGCCATCCGTCGCAACCTATGGCCGCCCGGCACTCATTGATCCGCCTCAAGCCCGCAGGAAGATCATTCGTGTGTCAGGATATCCGAGGCGCCTGCGTTGCTAGTTCTAGCTACGGTTCATG
>JANNAJ010000614.1:0-2339 GCA_031384285.1 Verrucomicrobiota bacterium | reverse complement strand
GTGGCGTCACCTCGACCCGCGCCTGCAAAGTCCCTTCGGGCATCGGGGCGAACAGCGGAGGCGGGCCGTTGGGGACCGGGGAGGAGATCTCGAAGGCAGGCCCGACGACGGACGGCATCGAGATGCCGGACCGGCGTCCGTGTCCCACCACGAGCATCAGCGAGAGCAGGTTGAGGACCGTCAGCCCGACGATCAGGCCGCGCTTGCGGAGATGGGCCTTGCGGGTCTGCGGGCGCAGACCGTAGGCGGTCCGCACGTCGGTGCGGGTCAAGAGCCACAAGGCGGCCGCGAACGCGGCGCACTGGACGACCGCGAGCGCGAACGCGGAACCGGCGCTATCGGGGATGCCCGGGATTCCGAACTGCCAGCCGGCGGGCAGGTTGCCGTTCCTCGCCATGAGATCGACGTGGAGATTGCCGGCGAGCGAGAGGAGCAGAGCGAATCCGGCCGTGCCGACCGCGACCTGCCGCCACGCCGCCGAACGCGAGAGCAGCGCGATGCCTGTGAACAACAGCAATGATCCCGAGTGCAGTTGGAAGGACGAAGAACCCGCGGTCACCACGGACGGAAAGAGCCCCACCACACCGAGGGCCAAGAAGAACCAGCCGACGCGCTGCAGCCCCGCGGGCAGGGCCGTGGGCGTCGGCGCCGGCGCGGCGTCCTGCGTGGCTTGCCGGTGCCGGCGGAACCAGAAGAGCGCCAGGCTCAACACCACCGGCAACAAGGCGAAGCCGACCACCAGCCCGATCCCGGCCCAAAGCGTTCCCAAGGCCAAAGCGACCTGGCCGCCGATGAGCAGCGCCACGGCAACGAGCGCGCCGCCGGCCGCATGCCGCAGGAGGCGGTCTGCGCTGCCGGTGACAGAGGGCCCCAGACCGGACGGGACAAGGAACTGGTCCCTTCGTCGCCAGACGAACCATCCGGCAGTCGCCACGGCGACCGCGATCGCCAGGTTCACCGGGGCCGGCAGCCCGGCGTTGAGCACACGCGCCAAACCGCGCACCAGCGCGATCAGCAGCCAGACCAGCGCGACGCCCGCGCCGATCAGCACGAGCGGCCGCGTCTCGGCGCTGAAACGGCCCGAGAAACCGGCGGCAGAGGGCGGCGACGTCTCCGCGGCACGAGCGGCCCCGGCCTTTGTCCCCAGCCCTTCCACCTCCGTCTTCACCTCGCCGGCGCTCTGCTGGCGCAGCTCGCGCTCCTTGGCGAGGGCACGCATCACGATCTCGTCCACGCGCGTGTCGAGCGGCGTCTTCGCGGACGGCGCGGCGAAGCGGCCCAGCGGCAGCTCCCCGGTGAGCAGCTCGTAGAAGACCACCCCGAGCGAATAGATGTCGGCGCGGTGGTCGACGTCCGACGGCTTCTCGATCTGCTCCGGCGCCATGTAGTGCGGTGTGCCGAGGCGCGCGCCGCTCTGCGTCAAGGTGAGGTCGGTGCGCGGATCGCCGGGCTCGCCGACCAGCTTGGCGATGCCGAAATCGGCGATCTTCACCCGGCCCTGCGCGTCGAGCAGGATGTTCTCGGGCTTGATGTCGCGGTGCAGCACGCCTTGGTCGTGCGCGTACTGGAGCGCGGCGCAGATGTCGGGCACGACCGCCAACGCCTGGTCGGGCGTGAAGCGTCCGGCCCGCATCGCCTGCCGCAGGTTCACGCCGTCCACGAACTCCATCAGCAGGTAGCAGAACCCGCCGGATTCGCCGAAGTCATAGACCGACACGATCTGCGGATGCGAAAGCCTGGCCAGGAAGCGCGCCTCGCGGTGGAAGCGTTCCGCGAACGCCGGGTCGGCGCTGAGCGACATGGGCAGCAGCTTGAGCGCGACGATGCGGTCCAGCTTCGGTTGGCGGACCTTGTAGACGACGCCCATGCCGCCGAGGCCGACCAGCCCGAGGATCTCGAACTGCGGGAACGCCGCCGCGACGGCTTCGATGGGCGGTGCCGCGAGACCGGTCCTGGAACGGATGCCGGGATCCGTCGGGGACGCCGCGCCCGCAAGCACGCAACGCGGACAGAGCCCCTGCGGCGCATCGGCCGGGATGGTCCCGTCGCACTTGGGGCAGCGGACCGCGGCTGGATCAGTGTTCATACACGCGCTTCCTGAGGAGAACGGGACGCGAGGTTACAGAGGACCCGATCCGGCCGGCAGTCTTGTTTCCGGCGCCGCGCGCCCGGCGCGCGGGACAACGACCGCTCAAGGGCCGACCACGGGGCCGGGGACGACGAACAGCACCCGGTGGACCGGTTGCACGCGGCCGGTCCTCCACCGTTCGATCGCCATCACGGCCAGGACGGACCACCGGCGGTCCTCGACGTAGCACGTCACCTTGACCGCGCTTGCG
>JANNAJ010000612.1:0-1602 GCA_031384285.1 Verrucomicrobiota bacterium | reverse complement strand
GTTCGGATGGTCCAGCCGCGCGACCGTCTCCGCCTCGGCGCGGAAACGCGCCAGCTCCTCCGGCCGGGCGAAGGTGGCCGAGCGGACGAGCTTCAGGGCGACGGTGCGCTTGAGCCGGAGGTCCTCCGCCTCGTAGACGATCCCCATGCCGCCGTGGCCGATCTCCCGCAGCAGACGGTGTTCCGCGAACACGGTAGGCAACGCGGGCCGGCCGAGCGAGGCGAACCCGGGGATCTCCGCTCCGGGGGCGGTGACGTCCTCGGCGCTCGGCGTGGCTTCGACCGCGTCCTTGAAAAAGCACGCGAGGCAAGGACCGTCCGATTCAAGCGGACCATCACAGACGGGGCACAGCGGGCGGGACGCGGCAGCACTCATGTCGACGTCGGCATCTACCGGGAAAAATCGGGGAGGTCAGGCGCGGTTCCCGGACGTGGAGAGCAGTTCGATGAGGTAGCGGAGCTCGCCGTCCACCTCGGCCTCGGTGCCGACGACGGCGCGGACCTCGCTCCGCAGCAGCGTCGCGAGACGTTGCCGCAGGACGTGCGCCGCCTGTTTCACGGCGCCGGGAGCCACGCCATGGACCGCCCCGACTTCCGCCCAGGCCGGTTGCGCCGCCTGCGGTCCGGTGATCCGTCGGCGCAGTTCCGCCTGGAACTCCACCCGGTCCATCCGCGCGATCTCGGCGTCGAGCCGGGCGACCGACCGGTCGAAGACCTCGCGCGCCCACCGGCGGTCGAAGATGCGTTCCGGCGATTCCCCCGCGACCGCCAGCGCCGGGTCGGACACGACGGAATCAAAGTCCGCCAGCGGCACGTGCCTCGCGCCGCCGCCTCGCTTCTGGGCATCGGCCTGCTCGTGCCGGTGGGCGAGCCAGTTCTGGAAGACCGCGAGCAGGAAGCTCCGGAAACGGCTCTCCCTCCGCTCGACGCGCCGGAGCACCTCGCCCGAGATCAGGTGCTCGAAGAATCCCTGCACCTGGTCGGCCGCCGAATCGTGATCGGCGCCGCGCTGCCGAAGGAAGACGTAGAGCGGCCGCCAATAGGCGCGGGCGAGGCGTTCCAAGGCCACGAGCGCGGCCGGGGCATCCGGCTCGCCGGCAGCCACGATGGCCGACCACATCGTGGGCGGGAACAGACCCCCGGCCCTCGGCGCGGTTTCGCTGTCGACTGGCTGCACTCCGACACAGTGGCGGCTCCCGGGTGCGGGGATGAAGAAGAAAAGGCGGCCCGGCGTCGGCACGCTTCCGAGGATGCCGAGCCCGACGGCGACGCTTCGCTCGGCGGGATTTCTGCCATAGCGCCGCCGACGGCGAGGCGCCCGCGAGGCGGTCGGGACCGCCCCGGTCGCCGCCGTGGAGTCATCCCGCCGGGATGATCCGGCGGCGTGCCAGCCGCTTGGCCATGCCGTCCCGCAGGCTGTCAAGGAGGACCGCCGCGAAGATGACCGCGCCGGTGATGACCGGATACAGGTAGGGATCCGCGCGGGCGATCACCAGACCGTTGAAGATGCACTTGAGCATCACCGCGCCGAGGACCGTTCCCGGGAACACCCTCCCCCGGCCTCCGAAAAGGCTCGTGCCGCCCAGCACCGCGGCGGTGATGG
>JANNAJ010000077.1:0-14841 GCA_031384285.1 Verrucomicrobiota bacterium | reverse complement strand
CGACGGCTTCGACTTCGTCGCCCTTCTTGAGGACTTCGCTCGGATGATTGATTTTGCGCGTCCAGGAAATGTCCGAGACGTGAATCATGCCGTCGAGACCTTCTTCCAGTTCGATGAAGGCACCGTAGCTGGTGAGGTTGCGGATGGCGCCCTTGACCTTGGTGCCGGGCGGGTACTTCTCGTGGGCGAGGTCCCACGGGTTGGTCTCGAGCTGGCGGATGCCGAGGGAGATCTTCTGCTCCTCGCGGTTGATGCCGAGCACGACCGCCTCGAGGTCCTGGCCGACCTTGAGGACGTCCGAGGGCTTGGCGATGCGCTTGGTCCAGCTGAGCTCCGTGACGTGCACGAGGCCTTCGACGCCGGGCTCGATCTCGACGAACGCGCCGTACGGCACGAGGTTGACGACCTTGCCTTTGACCTTAGTGCCGAGCGGGTACTTGGACTCGATGGCATCCCACGGGTTGGCTTCCTTCTGCTTGAGGCCGAGGGACACGCGCTCTTTCTCGCGGTTGATGTCGAGGACGACGACGTCGAGCTCCTGGCCGACGCGGAGCATCTCGCTCGGATGGCTGAGGCGGCCCCAGGACATGTCGGTGATGTGCAGCAGGCCGTCGAGGCCGTTGAGGTCGATGAACGCGCCGAAGTCGGTGAGGTTCTTGACCGTGCCCTTGCGGACGTCGCCGGGGACCATCTCGCTGAGGAGCGCGGAACGGCGGGCGTTGCGCTCGGCTTCGACGAGCTCGCGGCGGCTCAGCACCACGTTCTGGCGGTCCGGGTTGAGCTTGACGACGCGGAACTCGTAGGCGTTGCCCACGTAGGCGCCGAGGTTCTTCGGCGGGGTGACGTCGACCTGGCTGGACGGGCAGAACGCCTCGACGCCGATGTTGACGACGAGACCGCCCTTGACGACGCCCTTGACCTTGCCGGTGACGGTGCCGCCCTCGTTGCAGATGGTCTGGATGCGGTCCCAGTTCTGCTGGAACTCGGCCTTCTCCTTGGAGAGGTGGACGTTGCCGTCCTTGTCCTCGGCGCGCTCGATGAGCACGTCGACGACGTCGCCGATCTTGACGGCGGCGAAATCGACGAACTCGTTCGCCGAGACGACACCCTCGGATTTGCCGCCGATGTCCACCAGGGCTTCTTTCTGGCGGATCTCGATGATGGTTCCCTTGACGATCTGGCCGGTCTGAAGCGAACGGTCGTACTGCTTCAGCATCTCGGCGAAGGACTGCGTGGTCGCTGCCATAACTATAGACGGATACGGACTACTTTGCGGACGGACCCGGAACGGGAGACCTTGGGGGCCGAAAGAAAGCGCGGCCCGCGCGAAGGCTCCGATTGCCCAACTTCACCGCGTTGCGGTTCGGCAACGGAGGTTAAAGGTCAGGTTGTGCGTTTACGGTCTTTTCTCAGCCTAGAACGGGCCCGCACACGCGGACCCAGGCGCGGGGACCGTAGGGAGGCCGAAAACGGCGGCAAGGTTTTTCTCGACAAAGGCTCGGCGCCATGGCGCGCCTCACGCCGTCGCCGGCCCGAAGCCGAGCGCCTGCTTGATCCACGTCCACGCCGCGCGCAGCCCGACGTCGCGGACCTCCCGCACACCGCATGCCGAGGCGAGCGCGGTCTCATGGCCCTGGTAGCGGGGGGGGAAGTTCAACAGGTCGGGCGCGCCGCCGTCCGCTTCGAGCTTCAGCAGCTCCGGATGCAGGATGCCGCGGCCGATCGCGTAGTCGCCGGCGGGAAGCGTCGTCGTCCGGGCCTGGAGCACGAGCAGGGGACGGTACCGCAGCACGAGCTCGCCCGCTGCGCCGCGGACGAGTTTCCCGTACGTCCGGGAAGGCAGCGCCTTCCACTCGCGCGTCGTGAAGGCCCAGTTCTCGGCGGTGCCGGGCGTCGTTCGCAGGCGGCGGAGGGTCAGGAGGTCCCAGGCGAAGACGTGGCCGAAGATCCCGAGCCGGAGCGCCCAGCCGGCGATCGGAAGGCAGGCGAGCACGATGATACCGGCCCAGATCGCGCCGGCGTAGTCGCTGATCCAATGCATGCCGACGACGCTCGCCAGCAAGGACGCGCGGAAGGCCTTGAGCGCGGCGTCCACGGTGCTGAACGGGCTGACCAGGATCAGCACGTTGACCGAGTGCGAGACAACCCAGACGACGCCGTAGACGAACAAGGCGAGCGGAGCCATCAGCAGGTTGCCCAGCCAGGAGAAATCGAGCGCGGCGAGGTGCATCCCGGCATAGCCGGCGCCGAGCGACGCGCCGTCGGGGTTCACCGCTTTGAAGACCTCCATCGCCATCGGCACGATGGCCCCGGTCGCGATCAACCCGCTGGCCTTGTTCTCGAAGAGCTCGAGCACGTCGAGCGGCTTCTTCAACGACGTCGGCAGCATCGTGCCGGCGCCGTCCTTCACCATGCACAGCCCGACGACCAGGAGCGCCGGGAGCCAGAACCACGGCTGCGCGTACCAGGACAACTCCGCGCGCTCGGCCGCCGAGGCCTTCATGTACCTGAACGCCCCGACCGCGCCGACCCCGAGCAGCGGCGAGATGGCGATGCCGGTGACCTCGGAGAGCGTCTGCGCCGCTTGGACCCCCGGCGAGACCGTCGTCGAAGGCCGGGTCTTGGCCGCCGGCGCGGCCGCCGCCTCGATGACGGACGGCCAAAGCAGCGCACCGACGAGCGACAAGACGAGCAGCGGACGGAAGAGCCGTTTCATAGCGGGAGGCAGGCTGGCCGCGCCTGCCACGCCGTGGAAGTGGAATCCTGCCTAGGACGGTCCAACGGACGGTCCGCTCCCGGGCGCGTTCCGGCGGAGCGTCCTGCTACTCCTGTGGATACAGCAGCACGCGGTCGTGGACGATGAGGATGAGGTCGTTCTTCCCGTCGCCGGTCACGTCGGCCACCGCGGATTCCCGCGGCTCGGCGGATTCGTTGCGTCGGTTGCGGAAGGTGCGCTCCTCGAAGACCGGCCAACGGTTCGCCGGCACGAGCTGGTGCGGCGCCTCGAAGCCGACGAGATCGATGTACGCGCGGGCCGTCTCCAGGAAGACGAGGTCCTTGCGGCCGTCGCCGTTCAGGTCGCCGCTGGTCACGTCGTGCAGGAAGCCGTCCTTGATCGGCGTCTCGTAGCTGTCGAGCTCGGTGAACTCCCACACGTCGCCGGTGAGGCGCTTGGTGGCGACGGAGTTCGCCCCGGTGAAGGCGATGGCGTTGGCGGCCTTGCTGCCGAGCGCGACCGGCACGACCGCCGAGAAATCGCTGACCGGCAAGGTCGAGCTCTTGCCGGCCTTCCAAACGCCGCTGGAGTCGCGGGTGCAGACCGTCAGCGCCTTGCGGTCGGCGTCGAGCAGGAACAGCACCGGCGTCTTGCCGTCGCCGGACGGCAGGGCCGCGGCGCCGACGATGCGCGAGCTGCTGGACGCACCGTTGATCTGGTCGCGGACGGTGAAGCTCCAGGTCGGCTTGTCCTTGCCCTCCGACGTGAGCACGACGGCGCGGAGGAAGTTCTTCTGCGCGAGCAGCAGCTCGGCCTTGCCGTCGCCGTCCACGTCGGCCGTCGCGAGCCAGGGCGAATCCACCGTGCCGCCGGGCGGGTTCACGTCGGCTTCGGCGAAGAGCGCGCCGTCCTTCGGCTCCTTGAGCTGCACCAGCACCTTGATCTTCTCGTACGGCGTCAGCACGACGAGGTCGGCCAGGCCGTCCTGGTCCGCGTCGTGGAAGGCGATGGCTGTCGGGTTGCCCTTGAACGAATCGGCGAGCTTCTGGACGACGTTCGTGCCGTCCGCGGTGCGGAGCACGAGCTCGCGGACGTTGACCGTCTCTTCTTTGCCGTCCTTGCCGGCGCGCTTGTCCTCGCGCTCGACGATGACCGCGAGCGAAGGCTTGGCGCCGGGTTTCAACGGGCCGACCGCGAGGGCGAGCGGACGACCGTTGAGCGGCACGACACGCGGGAAGGGCACGCGTCCGTTCGCGTCGAGCGCGGCCACGCCGACCTGCTTCTCGTCGGCGCTGAGCAGGAACACCTCGGTCTTGCCGTCGCCGTCCCAATCCGCGGCGACGATGTCGGTGACACCGGTGAACGTCGGGAAGGTGCGTGGTGCGGCGAGGGTGCCGTCGGGCTTCTGGAGATGCACGGCGAGCTGGCCGCCTTCGGGCTCGGCGACGAGCAGGTCGGCCCGGCCGTCGCCGTCGATGTCGGCCCAGACGAGCCCGCGCCGGGGCTTGTCGGTCCGCTGGAGCGGGAGGATGGAGAACTGCCCGTCGCGCAGCGCGCCGGCGAACTCCTCGGCGGGTTTGTGGGTGAGGTTGGCGACGGCGGCGCGGCCGGATTTCGCGGCGATGGTGACGATCTCGGTCTTGTGGTCGCCATCGAGGTCGTCGGCCCAGTAGCTGCGGATCGGGGCGAGCGGCATGTGGATCTCCGGTGCGAACTGGCCGGACCCGGTCTGCAGGCGGAAGCGGAACGGGTTCGGATTGTCCCAGTTCACCAGCAGCAGGTCCTCTTTTGAATCGCCGTCGAGGTCGAGCACCTGGAGCGCCTTCACGCTGCCCGCGTACGGAAGTTTCTCCGGTTCGCCGAGCGTGCCGTCGGGACGCGAGAGCAAAAGGTAGATGTGCTTCTCGGCGAGCAGCAGCAGGTCGGGCCTGCCGTCGCCGTTCACATCGCCGCTGGTCAGGGCGTTGTAGTCCGAGAGGCCGTCGTCGAGGGACCACTTCTTCGGCGGGGCCCAGCCGTTGGTCCCGAGGTTGGCCTGGAGCACGAGCTCCTTGGGATCGCCGTAGTACGCGAGGTCGGGCCGGCCGTCGGCGTTGAGGTCGGCGACGACCATCGAGGTGATGCGCTTCTCGGAGGAGATGGATTCCACGCGGAACCGGGCCTCGGCCGGCAGCTCGTTGATGTCCCGGCGACCGACCTTGGCGGCGGTCGCGGGGGCGTTGGTCTTGCCGGAGCGGTTGTAGAGGAAGGTGATCTTGGAACGGCCGTTGTTGACCACGACGATGTCGTTCAGCCCGTCGTCGTCGATATCCGCGACGTGGAGGAACCCGATGCCGAAATCGAGCGGGAAGACCTCGGGGCCGCCGAAGCCGAACCGGTTGGTGGACGAATCGGCCCGGACGTGTGAGAGCGCGGCGGAAGCGACCAGGACCGTCAGCAGTCGGCGAAGCATGGCCGGAGCTTGGCGGAACTTGCCGCAAGGGCAAGACGCGCAACGGCGGGCGGCGGCATCCGTCCGCGGTCCGCTTGCGTACCGCTACGCGCGTTTCGCGCGGGCGACGGCGAGCTGGCGCCCGAGGTCGTCGAGCTTCGCGGCGGCAGTCTTCGCGAGGACCTTGGCGCGCGCCGCGATGTCGAGCCTGCCGGAGCCTTCCGTGCCGGCGTTGGCCCGGCTGTTCACGTAGCCCTCGATGGTCCGCTGGCACTCGGTCACCAGCGACATCAGGTCCGGCGGCGTGTGGAGCCCGAGGATCACCAGCTGGTTGGCCTTGCGGCGGAGGACCTCCTGTTGCGCGGGGAACCCCCAGGTCCGCACCACCTCGGACAGGCCCAGCGTCTGCCGTGACACCGGCCCGTTGGTCGATCCGCGGACATCGGCCGTCTCGGTCAGCACCAGCTGCAGCTCGGAGAGCACGCGGTCCCGGGGCCAGAGCAACGACGGGTCGCGGCTCAGCACGTCGGCCGCGCCGACCGCCCACCACTTCTCGGCATCGAGCAAGGTCTGGAACCGGCCGTTGCTCGCGCGGAGGAACGCCGTCTGCCAGTTGAGATGGTACGGCAGCTGGTGGAGGAAATCCCGGGCCAACGTCCGGCCTTCGTCGTCGCGGAGAAGCTCGAAGACCAGCAGCGTGGCGCTGGCCCGGAAGTAGGTGAACCGCTCCGGGTCCACGAGCGCCGCGGGATCGGGCAGGCTCAGGTCGGAGAAGCTCGCCGGATCGCGGCCCGCCAACGTGGCGCGGACCGGAGCGAGCGGGTCGGGCCGGCGTGCGTTGCGGTTCAGCGTGGTCTGCGGCTCGAGCACGAGGTCGCGGCCGGACGCGGTCACGAGAAGGCTGTCGAGTCCTTCGGCGAGCCAGAGCGGCGGGCGCACGCAATCGGTCCGGCGCAGGTCGTGGTTCGCGAGATCGATCAGCACGACCTCGACGATCGCGCGGACCAGCCGCCGCCACTCGACCTGTTCCGGCACGTCGATCCGGTACTGCCAGCCTTCGCGGATCGCCGTGGGCACGATCGTGAGCTGGCCCTCGACGCGACGAGGTCGGCGCAGATGCAGATGGACCGCGCCGCCCGGACGCTCCACCGCGCCCAGCTGGAGATGGATCGCCTGGCGGACGCGGTCGCAGGCGATGGCCAAGGTGTCCGGCCGGAGCGAGACGACATCGTTGTCTCCGACCGGCCGCAGCTCGCCGCCGGAAGGCGGCTGGACCGTGTCACGGCCGTGGACGATGAACTGTCCGTTCCGGCTCTTGGCCGTGACCGGGACCTGGTTCTGCGCCTGCGCGGCGAGCAGACCGGCCGCCAGAGCGGTCCACAGCAGGGCCGAACGACGGAACCATCGCTTCGGGCTCCGACCCGCGTCCGGATTGGGCGGCCGGTAGGTCAAGGTGGATCAGTCCTTCTTCGCGGACGGCTTCGTCTCGGCCTTGGCGGCGGGCTTGGGGGTCTCCGTCTTGGCCTCGACCTTCGGTGCCGGGGACGCGGCCGCCTCGGAATCCTTCTTCGCGCCGGCCTTGTAGCTCTCGCTGCGGTAGTCGGTGAGGTAGAAGCCGGCCCCCTTGAAGATGAAGCCGGCGCCGCCGCCGATGCCGCGGGCGACCTTGCCCTTGCCCCAGCGTTTCGCCGGGCAGAGGTCCTTCGGGCAGACGGTCAGGGCGGCGTCCTTCATGGACTGCACGAGCTCGAACTGGTGGCCGCATTTCCCGCAGGTGTAGTCGTAGGTTGGCATACGTGAACGTCACGGTAGTAACGGGGCGCCCGATGGACCGTCAAGGTCCGCGAGGACCGGGATCGCGACCGGAGACGGCCGACCGCTCCGGATCACTTCGCCGGTGCCACGCGATGCCACACGTCCGGAGCCGGGGATCCGAGCACGGTGCGTCCGCCGCCCGGCCAGACGATGGTGGCGCGGACCGTCTTCGCGTCGCCGAGGCCGAAGTGCGCGGCCGCAGCGGATTGGCTGCGGAACCCGTCGCCCGCGACGATCCATCGGGTCTGGCGCCCGGCGGTGTCCTCGAGCTCGATGCGGGCGCCGAGCGGCGCGCGTCCTTCGCCGTCGAGCCGGAAGCCGATCCAGTGGCCGGTCGAGGGAAGCGCGTTGCGGAAGACCAGCAGGCGTTGCCTGCGCTTCGGCCACATCTCGGAGGTCGTGACGATCAGGTCCAGACGGCCGTCGCCATCGAGGTCGTCGGCGAGCAGGTTCCGGCAATCTTCCGGCACCGCGACGCCGAGCAGCCACGCGACGTCGGGGAGATCCGAGGTTCCGGAGGCGAGGAGCAACGCGTTGTCCTGCCAACCGCCGTAGCTCGCGGCGTCCGCCTGTCGCCGGCCGCTGGCGGTGCGGAAATAGAGGTCGGCGGCCGGCGTGTTCGTCGGGCCGGCGGCGAAGATGTCGTGGCGCCAGAACTGTCGTTCGTGGTCGCGGGTGCTGGCGCGCGTCTCGTGGCCGTTGGCGACGGCGAGGTCGAGGTCGCGGTCGTTGTCGAGGTCCGCCCACGCCGCGCCCCACGACCATCCTGTCCGGGCCATCGCTCGGGCGAGAGGTTCCGGTGCGGGGACCAGCCCCGTCCTGCCGCCGAGATAGAGGCGGTTCCCGAAGGTCATCGGCCCGCGCATCGCGGCGTGGCGCGGCCATCCGTCGCGGGCGAGACCGAGCGCATCCATCCGCTCGGCCACCGGCGAATCCATGCCGAGCATCAACAGGTCGGGACGTCCGTCGCCGTCGAGATCGTTGAGGACATGCGCCATGCCGAACGAATGGCGGGCTTCGCCGAGGCGATCGGTGACATCCGTGAACTTCCCCTGCCCGTCGTTCAGGAAGACGTCGAGCCCGGCGAAATCGCCCACCATCACGAGGTCCTGTCGCCATCCCCGTCGAGGTCGATGAACGATGCGCTGTACGCCCGGCGTGCTCGTTTCCCGGCGAGGCCTGAGGCCGCCGTCGCATCGGTGAAACGGCCGTGGCCGTCGTTCAGGAGCAGATAGGCGGGGAACCCGTCCGCCGCGTCGAAGTACGGCGTGGGCATCTGGCCGCCCTGGTAGGGCAGCTTGTACTGCGCGAGCCAGACGTCGAGGTCGCCGTCGCCGTCCACGTCCCCGACGGCGAGGACCTGCGGATGCTTGATCGCCGACGGGGCTTCCCAGCCCGGGCGCATCGGGCCCGGGGATGCGCCGGAGGCCGGGCCCGGGGACCAGCCCAGGCCGCGGGCGCCGGCGACGACCAGGTCCGCACGACCGTCCCCGTCGACATCGGCGAGCGCGGCGGCGACGATGCGTTCGGGCGCGAGGCCCGGGATCGTGCCCGGTTCGAACCGGCGGGGTCCCGCGGTGCCGCCGTCGGGATCCGGGCGGTTCCACCACATGCGACCGGCGCCGACGAGGAGGAGCTCGGACAGGCCGTCGCCGTCGAGGTCCGCGGCGATCAACGGATCGGAGAACTCCACGAAGCCGTTCGATGTCGACGTGTCGAGCCAGGGCGTGAATCCCGGCGGACCCGACCGGGCCAGCACCTCCACGTCGCGGACGACGATCCTCGCCGCGCGCGGCGAGGTCCCGGGCGCGGCGGCGGACCATTCCACGTCGAGCGTGGCCCGGACCATCGCTCGCGCGCTGCGCGCGGGGTCGTCGAGCCGGCCTGTGGCTTGGACGACCGACCGGGCAGGCTGGTCCGCGGACGCCGGCGTGTGGCGCGTCATGTGCCAGGTGGTGCGGCGGAGGGACCAGCCTTCGGACGTCCACCGGGAGATCAGCGCGCGCCAACCCGCGGGATCGAGGTGCGTCGACGGGGTGCCGGTCCCTCGCCAACGATGGATGCCGTGCGGGAGGTCGGGTGCCGGAGCGGTGCCCGGGATCGACAAGGCCTCGAACGGGAACGCCGCCAGGACGGGCCACGGATCGGCGGCACCGTTCAGGGCATCCCACAGGCGCACGAACTCGTCCTCGTGGCGCTCGGCGTCGAGCTCCGGTGCCCAAGCGGTCTGGTCGGCGGCTTGTTCACGGGCCTCGAGCGAGAGATAGGCTCTGGCCTGTTCCTCGGCGGCCGCGACCGCGGGAGAGGCGGGTTTCTGGCGGAACGGTGTCGCGCGACGGAAGAAGAGCGCAGCCACCGCCACCGCGGCGAGCAGGGCGAGCAAAATCCAGAGGCGGGTCTTCGGCGTCATCATCGGTCCATCGGTGAACGCCGCCATGCGTGCCCGGATCGGGGCGCGGCGTCGAGCGGCGAGGGGTGCGGTCGGACTCTGCTGGGCACGAGGAGATACCGAGGCGCTTGGCAGGAGGAGGCGCCTGCTGATCGCCGATCTGCGATGCAGCGGAGTGCCATCAGCGCTTTGGAACAGATGGATCTGGAAAGCAGGAAAACAGGAACGGAACCCGCAATGCTCCGGCTTTCCTGCTTTCCAGATTCTCTCTCTCCGGCCCGTGTTTTCATCAGAGCAAGCGCGGCTCTGCACCGGCCGCCTTGTCCGCCAGTTCCGTCCGCACCCGACGCGGAGACGCGGAGCCGTTGCTTGCAGGAGCTCCGGCCCGGGCATAACGATGCGTCGTCGCCCGAGATCCACTTCCTGTGAGCACTTCCCTGTCTTGCCCGCCCCGTCAGCATCCGGGCTTCACCCTCATCGAACTGCTCGTGGTGATCGCCATCATCGCCATCCTCGCGGGCATGTTGTTGCCGGCGTTGTCGCGGGCGAAGGCGAAGGCGAACTCGGTGAAGTGCATCAGCAACCAGAAGCAGATCGGCCTGGCCTTCAAGATGTACGCCGACGACAACCGCGACTTCTTCCCCGTCCATCCCGGGTGGGGAGATGTCGGCGGTAAGTTCTGGACCAACGCCAACGTCGCCGGGAGCGCGGCCGATTACGGCGGCAGAACGGCGGAGACGAACCGCCCGCTCAACCGGTACGCCGGTGCGACCGAGGTCTTCCGCTGCCCTGCCGATGCGGGCGATTCTCTGAACCCGCAGGTGAAGACCTGCTTCACCGGCTGGGGCAACAGCTACCTGGTCGAATGGGCGGTCGATGCGTTCCGCGTGAAGCGCGTGACGGGCGATTCCAAGGCCAAGGGCACGCCGCAAGGGACATCCATGCGGGAATCGGAGATCGCGCTGAGCCCGGCGAACAAGGTGCTGATGGGTGATTGGCCGTGGCACGCGAACCGCGACACGAAGGCCAAGCAGACCGTCTGGCACAACTACAAGGGGAAGCGCTTCGAGAACATGCTCTTCGGCGACGCCCACGTGGAGAACTTCAAGTTCCCGGCGCAGATGGACCAGTGGATCAGCATCGCTCCGGATCCGTCCTTCCAATGGTGGTGAGCCGCTCCGGCGTCCGCGGATATCGGCCGGCTTGGACGACCGATCGACGACCAGCGCGTCGCGTGATGCGGAGGGCCCTGGGCCGCTTCACTCCCACTCGATCGTCCCGGGCGGCTTGCTCGTGAGGTCGAGCACCACGCGGTTCAGGCCGCGGACCTCGTTGGTGATGCGCAGCGAGATCTTCTCCAGCAGGTCGTACGGCACGCGGACCCAGTCGGCGGTCATGCCGTCCTGCGATTCGACGGCGCGGATGGCGATGGTCCAGTCGTAGGTGCGCTCGTCGCCCTGCACGCCCACGCTGCGCACGGGCAACAGCACGGCGAAGGTCTGCCAGGTCTTGTAGTAGAGGTCGGCCGCCTTCATCTCCTCGACCACGATGGCGTCGGCGCGGCGGAGGATGCGCAGCTTGTCCTCGGTGATATCGCCGAGGCATCGCACGGCGAGGCCGGGGCCGGGGAAGGGCTGGCGGAGGACGATCTCCTTGGGCAGGCCGAGCTCGAGGCCGAGCTGCCGGACCTCGTCCTTGAAGAGGCACTTCAGCGGCTCGACGAGCGCGAATTTCATGTCCTTCGGCAGGCCGCCGACGTTGTGGTGGCTCTTGATCATCGCGGCCGGGTTGCCGCCGATGGGGACCGACTCGATCACGTCGGGATAGAGCGTGCCCTGCGCGAGGAACTTCGCCTTGCCCGCCTTCTTGGTCGCGGCCTGGAAGACGTCGATGAACGCCTTGCCGATGATCTTGCGCTTCTTCTCCGGATCGGTGACGCCCTTGAGCTTGCGCAGGAAGAGCTCCGTGGCGTCCTCGTACTGGAGCTTGATCTTGAAGTTCCGGCCGAAGACCTCCTGCACGACCTCGGCCTCGCGAGCGCGGAGCAGGCCGTTATTCACGAAGATGCAGGTGAGCTGGTCGCCGATGGCCTTGTGCAGCAACGCCGCCGCCACGCTGGAATCGACGCCGCCGCTGAGGCCGAGGATCACCTTCTCCTTGCCGACCTGCTTGCGGATGGCGTCGACCGCCTCGTCGAGGTAGCTGCGCATCGTCCAGCCCTTGCCGCAGCCGCAGATGCCGTGGATGAAGTTGGCGAGGATGTCCTTGCCGCGCGGCGTGTGGACGACCTCGGGATGGAACTGGATGCCGAAGAGCCGGCGCTTGCGGTCCTCGATGGCGGCGAACTCGGAGTTGTCGGTCGTGGCGACGGCACGGAAGCCGGTCGGCATCTTGGTGAGCTTGTCGCCGTGGCTGTTCCAGACCTGGAGCGATTTGGGCAGCTTCTTGAAGAGCGCGCACGAGCCGTCGCGGACCGATAGCGCGGCCTTGCCGTACTCGCGATGCTGGCCCTTCTCGACCTTGCCGCCGAGGAAATGGGCGAGCACCTGCACGCCGTAGCAGATCCCGAGCACGGGCACGCCGAGGCCGAAGATCGCCTTGTCCGGCAGTGGCGCGTCCTTGGCGTACACGCTGCTCGGGCCGCCGGAGAGGATGATGCCCTTGGGGTTGAGCTTGGCGATCTCCGCGGCCGGCGTGTCGTAGCGCAGGATGGTCGAGTACACGGACGCCTCGCGCACGCGGCGGGCGATGACCTGGGTGTACTGGCTGCCGAAATCGAGGAGGACGATCTGTTCGTTCATGGCGGGACTTCCAAAGCACAGGTTATCGGGCGGACGGGCCTGCGCTGGCGAGCGATTTTTCGGTGCCCGCCGCGGGTCGTGGCCGGCCGATCCGGGCTTCCCGCCACGCCGTCGACGACCCACCCTCGGCGCCGATGCCGAAGCGTTCCATGATCCGGGCCTTCCTGTCCTCTGGACGGGCGTGGCCCCTCTTGGTGCTTGTGGCGGTGGCGTTCTTCCAGTGGTGGGCGTTGCCGTCGGCCACGCCGCAGGGCAAGGACACCAACCTCTACATCGAAGGCGCCCGTTCGCTGGCGGAGGGGGCAGGCTACCGGCACGTCATCCACGTCGGCGAACCTCCTTTGCGGCTCTATCCGCCGGGGCAATCGGCCTTCCTCGCCCTGCCGTGGAAGCTCGGCGGCGGGCAGTTTCCCGAGAACTACCCTGCGATGGCCCTGGCCGAATGGGCGGCGGCGATGATCGCCGTGGTCGCGCTGCTCGCGTACCTGCGCGGGCAAGGACACGGCCCGCTCGCGCTTTCGCTCGGGGCCGCCGTGCTGGGCTTGTCGCCGATGTGGACGAGTTATCTGCATTTCCTCTGGTCGGAGGCGGTGTTCTGCGCGCTGGCCTTCGCGGTGTTCACGCAGCTCCGGCGCGCCGTGGAGATGGCCGAGATACGCCGTTGGTTGGCGGTCGGGCTGCTGCTGGCGGCGATGCTGCTCTGGAGGAAGGCGGCGCTGGCCTTCATCGCCGGGGCCGGGGTCGCGGCGTTGCTGCACGGCGGCGAGCGGCGCTGGCGGGCGGCGTTCCTCGCGGTGGCGCCGGGCGTGATCATGGCAGCGGTCGTGGCCGTGGCGGCGCGCGATCCGGGCGATTGGAGCGGCGGCAGCTACACCCGCAGCTGGCAGGACCAATGGCAGCGGCTCGGCGGGACGGCTGGTTACTTGGCGACCGTCGGAAGGCATGTGGTGGAGCTGGTCACCGGCGGATCCTTCGTGGACGCCTTGTTCGCCACCTTCCCGCGGTTGGCGAGCAAGGAAGCGATGCTCGATCCCGCGTGGGCAGGTTGGCTGGGCAATATCGGCGCCGCAGTCGGTGCGGTGGTCGCGCTGACGTGCGCGTTCGGGGTGGTGGACGACCGGACGCCGGCGGGCCGGGCGACGGCGTGGGTCGTGGCCACGGTCACCGCGCAGAGCGTGCTGTGGATCTGGGACACCGGCGGCCGCTTCTGTCTGCCGCTGGTCGCGCCGATGATGGCGTGGTGCGCGCGCGGCGGCCGGCTCCTGGCCGGTCCCGGCCATTGGCGCTGGCTGCGACCGGTGTCGGCCACCGCCGCGGTATGCCTAGTGATGGCCAACGGATGGTACGTGACCCGCTTCGCCGGGTATGCCGACCAACGGTCTGCCGAGGTCCGGGCGTTCGCGCGCGGCGCGGTCCCGGCCGGCCTCCGCGACGGCGACCTGGCCGTGGACATGGAGCTGCCGGTCCTGCTGGTGCAGCGCGAGATCGGGGTGAAGATCGCGGACATCCCGTTCACCGACGAACACGCCGGCATGTGGGTGCCGATGCGGCCCGGTGATGCCTCCGCGCCGCGATGGTTCCTAGCCCGGACCCGGTTGTCCAGGGATGGGGCGACGATCTCCACGGTCCGCGGCATCTATCGGATCGAGCGGAAGTCCCCGGACGGCTCGCTCTGCCTGGCCCGTCGCGAGTTGGCGCCTTGACCGCAGAGGTCCGGCGAAAAGCAGGCTCGTGCCCGACGGCGGAAAACAATTGGGCCGCCCCGCCCCGGTGACGCATCTTCCGCGCATGTCGCTGATCGAGGTGCAGGGCCTCACCAAATCGTTCCGCACCGCGAAGAAGGAGCCGGGCCTGAAGGGCGCCTTCAAAGGGCTCTTCGCGCGCGAGCACACGACCGTCTTCGCGGTGAAGGACGTGTCGTTCCGCGTCGAGGAAGGCGAGTTCGTGGGCTTCCTCGGGCCGAACGGCGCGGGCAAGACCACCACGCTGAAGATGCTCAGCGGGCTGCTGCATCCCACCTCCGGCACCGCGAGCGTGCTCGGCTACACGCCATGGGAGCGGCAGGACGGCTACCGGCGGCAGTTCGCGCTGCTGCTCGGCCAGAAGAACCAGCTCTGGTGGGACCTGCCCGCGCGCGAATCCCTCGAGCTGAACGCCCGCATCTACGGCCTCGGGAAGGCGGAATCCGAGCGCACCATCGCCGAGCTCGCGGAACTGCTCTCGGTGAAGGACAAGCTCGCCACCGCGGTGCGCGAGCTGTCGCTGGGTGAGCGGATGAAGTGCGAGCTCATCGCCTCGCTGCTCCACCAGCCCAAGGTCCTCTTCCTCGACGAACCCACCATCGGCCTCGACGTCGTGTCGTCGAAGGTGGTCCGTGAGTTCCTCCGCAAGCACAACCGCGACCGCAAGACGACCATCCTGCTCACGAGCCACTACATGGCGGACATCCAGGAGCTGTGCGAGCGGGTGGTCATCATCGACAAGGGCACGATCTTCTTCGACGGCCGGCTCGAAGAGGTGCTCGACCGCTTCGCCGACCACAAGCTGGTCACCATCCGCTTCGACCACGCGGACAAGTGCGACACCTGCGACCCTGCCCGCTTCGGCGAGGTGATCGAGCGCGGAGAAGACGGCCTCAAGCTCAAGGTGAAACGTGACCGCGTGATCCCGGTGGTGAAGGCCCTGCTCG
>JANNAJ010000564.1:0-6386 GCA_031384285.1 Verrucomicrobiota bacterium | reverse complement strand
GTCGCTCGGGTGCGGGGTGAATAGATGTCGTCCGGACCGGCGGCGAAGAGTTCAGCAGGCGTCACGGCCGTGAGGAGAACGGAGAACGGCGTTCCCGGCGAGCCTGTTGGGAAGCCGCGATCGCGGAACACCGCCCCCTGCCCCCTGCCCCCGCCCCCCGTCCTTCGGAATTCCTCATGTCGGTCTGGTGCGCGGGACCGTCTCCCTCCAAAGTCCGGCCGGTCGGCGACGACCCCATTTCATGCTCACGATCCGAGACCTCAAGATGTCCCTGGGTGGACGCGTCCTGTTCGAGAACGCCTCGCTCCAGGTCAACTATGGCGACCGCGTCGCGTTGGTCGGCCCCAACGGCGCGGGCAAATCGACGCTGTTCGGCATCATCCTCAAGACCCTCGAGGCCGATGAAGGCGTCGTGGAACGGGATGCCTGGACCATGGTCGGCTACCTGCCGCAGGAGAGCGAACCGCTCGGCGACGAGACCGTGCTCGAGGTCGCGACCGGCCGCGCCACCGAGGTGCCGCTCCTGGAGAAGCGCCTGCACGAGCTCGAGAAGGCCGGGGCGGTCAGCGCGCCGGAATACCTCGAGGCCCACGCCAAGCACGACGCGCTCAACGACCCGCAGGTCGAGGCCAAGGCCAAGAAGATGCTCGTCGGGCTCGGCTACAAGGAGACCGATTTCGGCCGCCTGGCCCGCGAGATGAGCGGCGGATGGATCATGCGCGCGCACCTCGCCCGGCTGCTCGTCATGGAGCCGGACCTCCTGCTGCTCGACGAACCGACGAACCACCTGGATCTGCTCTCGCTGCTCTGGCTGCAGAACTACCTGAAGAACTACTCCGGGGCGCTGCTGATGATCTCGCATGACCGGCAGTTCATGGACGAGATCGTCGGCCAGGTGCACGAGATCGCGAACAAGAAGCTCATCGCCTACACCGGCAACTACTCCGACTTCCTCGAGCAGCGCGAGGAGCGGTACGAGCAGCAGCTCGCCGCGTACAAGAACCAGCAGAAGGAGATCCAGTCGCTCCAGGAGTTCGCCGACCGCTTCCGCGCCGTGCCCTCCAAGGCCTCGCAGGCCATGAGCAAGCTCAAGGCGATCGAGCGTCTCGAGCTCATCGAGAAACCGTTGGCGCCGCGCAAACCGTTCCGTTTCCAGATCCCGCCGCCGCCGCGCGGAGGCCAGCGCGCGGTGACGCTCGAGGGCATCCACATGGCCTACGGGTCGAACAAGGTCTATTCCGGCCTGGACCTCGAGGTCGAGCGCGGCGAGCGCACGGTCCTGGTCGGGCCGAACGGAGCGGGGAAATCCACGCTGCTCAAGATCCTCGCCGGCGTCGTCGAGCACCAGCAGGGCGAGCGCAAGCTCGGGCACAACGCCAAGCTCGGCTACTTCAGCCAGCACCGCGCCGACACGCTGGACCTGAACAAGACCGTGCTGGAGGAGGTGCTGGCCAGCGCTCCCGCTCTCCGCGAGGACGAGGCCCGGGGCATCCTCGGTTCGTTCATGTTCCGCAAGGAGGAGATCTACAAGCTCACCGGGGTCCTCAGCGGCGGCGAGAAGAGCCGGTTGAACCTGATCAAGTTCCTCGTCGACCCGCCGAACCTGCTGCTGATGGACGAGCCGACCACCCATCTCGACATCACGACGGTGGAGTCGCTCACGCTGGCCTTGGAGCGCTACGAGGGCACCTTGGTGTTCATCTCGCACGACGTCCACTTCATCCGCCACCTCGCCAACAAGGTGCTCCACGTGAACGCCGGCCAGGTCCAGGCGTTCGCGGGCGGCTACGAGTACTACCTCGAGAAGACCGGCGCCACCGACGACGCCCGCGCCGCGCTCACCGCGAAGTGACCCCGCCGCGCCCGGCGCCCGCCATCCCCGACAACGGACCCCACCGGCTCCCGCACCTGCGGGGGCGATCCCGTCCCTCCGACCCACGACCTCTCCCATGAAATCCACCGGCATGAACGAAGCCCAGTTCCTCGCGCTGCTCCAGAAGGTGCTTCCCAAGGCGACCCAGGACCCGCACCTCTCCTCGACCATCTACGACCAGGTGGCGCAGGAGATCCGCCTGGTCAACAACCTCAAGTCGTTCGAGAAGTTCTGCGCCGAAGGCTCCTTGCCCGATCTCGAGCCGGCCACCGTCGCGGAATACCAGAGCCAGCTGGAGAGCCGCTTCGGCGCCGACAAGGTCGCCGTCACGCCGTCCGAGAATGGCGACACCGTGGCCGTGGAGATCGAGCTTCCCGACCGCAAGGTGACCAACCGCATCAAGGTCCGTCCGCCCGGTGCCGAGGAGGAAGAAGAGCTGAAGGTCCGCTTCGTGCCGTTCCCGGTGGCGTTGCCCTCCGACCCGGACCTGCTCTGGGTGCTGGCGCGGCGCGAGGACCTCGGACCGGACGAGGCGGCGATCGCGTTGGCCAGCATCGAGGAGGAGTTCTGGGAAACGAAGGCCGGACAGAAGATGCTGCGCGACCAGGTGGAGAAGACCTTCGCGGAGTTCATTGCGCGCGTCCCGGCCGCGGCGCTCGCCGACAGCGGGCTCAAGCGGCACTACAAGGAGCCGGAACCCCGCAAGACGCTCCGGCGTCTCGTGCCCGCGTCGCAATCGGAGCTCGAAGCTCTCGGGGGAGCGGCGGCACCCACCGCGGCATAGCCCCGCCGGAGCGGCGCAAGAGCCCCCGGGGCGGGCTAGCTCACGCTAGGTGCGCCGGCAGCTCGATGCTCCAGAGCTTCCGGCCGTCACGGTCGAAGTGCGCGACCGTCGCGGCCTTGGTCCGGCCGTCGATCCGCACGGTGCCGAAGAACTGCTCGACGGTGTGGGGTCCCGCGGACGGCGATCCGGGCGGACGCGAGTTCCACCGGGCCTCCGGGCCGAAGGTCTTGTCGAGCGTGCCCGGGCCGAACGTGCCCGCATGCAGCGGTCCGCTGACGAATTCCCAGAACGGGTCGAACTCGGTGAACCTGGCCCGCGCCGGGTCGTAGTGGTGCGAGGCCGCGTAATGGACGTCCGCGGTGAGCCAGACCACGTTGCGGACGTCGGCCGCCTTCATCGCGCGGAGCAGGTCGGCGATCTCCAGCTCGCGCCCGAGCGGTGGACCGTCGTCGCCGTTGGCCGTGGCCTCCCAGTTCTTCGGCCCATCGGACACCAGCAGCGCCAAGGGCATGTCCGAGCAGACCACCTTCCACGTGGCCTTGCTCGCGACCAAAGCGCTCTTGAGCCATGCGATCTGCGTGCCGCCCATGTAGGCGGATCCGGGCGTCCCCGCGGTCTGGCGGTTCGGGCTGTTCGCGTCGCGATGGCTCCGGAGGTCGAGGAAGAAGAGCTCGCACAGCGGCCCGCGCGGCACCACGCGATATATGACGCTCCCCGCGCTCGGCCTCACGGGTTGGTAGTCGAAGAACGCCCGGCGCGCGCGGGCGGCGAGCACGTCCACGCTCTTCTCGGTATAACGGACGTCCTCGTCGAGCTTCTGCCCCGGGTACCAGTTGTTGCGCACCTCATGGTCGTCCCATTGGGCGAAGACCGGGACGGCCGCGTTGAAGGCGCGCACGTGGCGGTCACCCAGGTTGTAGCGGTGCGCGCCGCGGAACTCGGCCAACGTCTCGGCGACCTTCGCCTTCTCGTCGCTCACGAGGTTGCGCCACTGCTTGCCGCCCGGCAGCGCCACCGCGGCGGTGATCGGGTTGTCCGCATAGATCGTGTCGCCGCAGTGGACGAAGAAATCCGGCCGTGCTTCGCGCAGGGCGGCATAGGTCCGCATGCCGTCGCCGTCGGGGCTCGTGCCGTAGCCCTGCCCGCAGGTGTCGCCGCTCCAGGCGAAGACGACGTCGCGCGCGTCCCGCGCCGCGGTGACCAGCTGGCCGACGACCGGCTCTACGGTGCGGTGGCCGGCGGCGTCCTCGAAGGCGACGCGGTAGAAGATGCGCTCGCCGGCGGGCAGGTCGCGCAACAGGAGTTTCGCCGTGTGGTCCGCCTCCGGACCGGTGACCGGGCCGGACACCCGGCGCGCCCCGGCGAAGGATTCCGCGGTGCTCCACTCGACCTGCATCGTCGCGGCGCGATCAGTCCGGGCCCAGACGACGGCGGAATCCGCGGTCACGTCGCCGCTCATCACCCCGTGGGTCACCCGGGGCGAGGCGCCGCCCAGGATCGCGGGCCCGGACGACTGCGCGCGGACGAACGCCGGAGCCGTCAAAACGGCGGCGCTCGCCCGGAGCAAGCGGGAGGTGAACTCACGTCGGGAGACGGCTTCGGTCATGCCGCCAACCTGCCGCCGAGGGGCCACGGAAGCCAGCGAGGAGAGAGACGGTGCTTGATGAGCAATGGCAGACGCTTGTGCGCCGGTCTTCAACCGGTGCCGCCGAGTCGTGCCGGTCAGGACGCGAGGCGATGCCCAAGCGACCGGACACGGTTGGCGCGGGGCGGACTGGAAAGTCCGCCCTCCCGGCCGCACTCAGGCAGCGGTCCGTCACGGTGCGGCCGAAACCGGCGCGACCGTATGATGGTGCTTGTGGCCGGCCTTCGCGGTGAGGTCGAACTGGACCTTCTTCACCTCCCACGGGACGGCCTCGGCCTGTCCTTCGACGATCTTGTAGTAACGGTCGGGCTGGAGGCCGGTGAAGGTCTGAGTCTTCCCGGTGGTCGGCCAGAAGACCTCGACGCCGGTGATGGCCGTCGCCTTGCCCAAGCCGATCTCTTGCCGGAACGGCGAAGAACCAAAGCTGCCGCCGGTGCTGACGGTCTTGTGGATGGAGCGGGGTCCGTCGGCGGACGCGGTGTCCACCTTGATCCGGGCGCCGAGCGCGGCGCGGTTGGACGCGCGGCCCTCCAGCTTGAGCGTGACCCAATGGTTGCTGTGGCCGGGGTTGAGGAAGAGCTGGTTGTGGGCGACGTCGCCCGTGTAGGCACCTCCGACGACGCTATAGATGTCCTGGTCGCCGTCGTTGTCGAGGTCCGCGAAAGCGAGGCCGTGGCCCTTCTGCAACTGCCCGAATCCGCCGGAGGTCGTGACTTCCTGGAACCGTTTCCCGCCGTCGTTCCGGAACATCCGGTTCGGGATGAGCGTGGTCAGGTCGGGATTGCCGGTACCGGCGTAGAAATCGAGCCACCCGTCGTTGTCCAGGTCGCCGAAGTTCCAGCCCATCGCGTGGACCACCTTGAACAGGCCGACCTCTTTGGTGACGTCCCGGAAGGTGCCGTCGTGCTGGTTCCGGAAGAGGCGCATGCGCTCGCCTTCGCTCGGCATCCCGAGGTAATCGGCCGCGACGTCGCCGACGTTCCGGATGCCGTAGCCGGAGACGACGATGTCCTCCCATCCGTCGTTGTCGTAGTCGAACACGGCGGTGGGGAAGCTGTGCAGCGGCTCGCCGACGCCGGCCTTGGTGGTGACGTTCTCGAAGCTCCAGGCGGTCCCGTTGGTGCCAGCAGGGCGCGGACCGGCGTTCCGGAAGAGCAGGTTCGGCTCGTTGAGCCGGGAGAGATAGAGGTCCGGCCGGCCGTCGTTGTCGATGTCGCCGGTGGCGACCCCCTTCACGAAGCCGACCACCGCGATGCCGCAGGCGGCGGCACACTCGGTGAAGGTGCCGTCGCGGTTGTTGTGGAAGAGTTCGCAGGCGTGCACATCTTGCGGGCCCGAGGATTCGTTGCCGATGAAGACGTCGAGCCAGCCGTCGCCGTCGTAGTCGAGCCAAGCGGCGGTCTGCGTGGGGTGGAAACTGAGCAGGCCGGCGGCCTCGGTGACGTCGGTGAACGACCCGTCGCCGTTGTTGTGGAGGAGCGAGTTCGGATGGCGTCCGGCAGGCCCGAGCCAGCCTCCGCGCAGGACGAACACATCGGGCCGGCCATCGTTGTCGTAGTCGGTCTGCTGGATGTTCAGCCCGCCCGGGAACCCGGTGAGGCCGGCTTCGTCGGTGCGCTCGGCGAAGGTGCCGTCGCCGTTGTTGTGGAACAGCCTGAGCGTACCTTTGAGGTCCCAGGTCGAGATCATCACGTCGAGGAAGCCGTCGCCGTCGAAATCCTCCGCGATCACGCCGCCCGCCAAACCGCCGTCGTCGAGCCCCAGCGGGCCCGCGACATCGGGGAAAGGCTTGATGTCGTAGTCCGAGACGAACCGTTCAGGCGGGATGACCCATTGGTCGGGCACCTTGTCCGGCCATTGGCCGAGGGTCATGTACGCGAGGTTCAGCAGCCAGCGCGCCCGCAGGTCGGTCGGGCGGCGCTCCAGCAGCTCGGTGAGCAGACGGATCGCGCCCTGGGAGCCGCGCGGAAGCAGGTGGATGCCGCCGCCGCGGATGGGGAACAGGCAGGAATCGGCGTTGTGGTTGGCGATGCAGTTTTCCTGCTCGCCGAGGCGCAACATGCAGGTCGCGCGGAGCATGCGCA
>JANNAJ010000541.1:0-3241 GCA_031384285.1 Verrucomicrobiota bacterium | reverse complement strand
CTCGCGACCTCGTACCAGATGGCGGCGCTGCGGAAGCGGCTCGGTTGATGTGGAATGCGAGGGACTCGGGAACGGGGCTCTCAGGAACATCCCGCTTCCGGGCCGGGTTGCCCGGCACGGCCTTGCGTGGCACGGTTTCTGTTTGAAAGAAGACATCAGCCGACCCTAACCGTGCCCATCGTGGACCTTCCTGCCACCATCCTCGTCGTCGACGACGTGCCGGCCAATCTCGGCCTGCTCTTCGACGCGTTGACCCAGGCGGGACACCGCGTGCTGGTGGCGGAATCCGGCGAGGGTGCCCTCGCCCAGCTCGACCACGAGACACCGGAGATCGTGCTGCTCGACTACATGCTGCCGGGCATGGACGGCATGGAGGTCTGCCGCCGGATCAAAGCGCGGCCGGCCTCCGCGGACGTCCCGGTCATCTTCCTCACCGCGGTGGATGAGCTCGACGAGAAGGTCCGCGCGCTCGACGCCGGCGCCGTCGACTACGTGACGAAGCCGATCCAGACGCCGGAAGTGCTGGCGCGGGTGCGGACGCATCTGCGCGTCGCGCGGTTGCAGCGCGACCTGGCGGACGAGCTGGAGATGCGGCGCGAGGCCGAGGAGCAGCTGCGCGATTCGCTCGACCGCGCGTTGATCGTCGCGACGTCCGACGGAAAGGTGCTCTTCGCCACGCGGCTCGCGCAGACGTTGCTCACGAGGAGCTTCCCGGCATCGGCGCACGGGTCGCTTCCCGACGAGCTGCGACCAGGCGTGTCGCGCAGCCGGTCCGAAGAGGTCGCTCCGGGACTCGGCGCCCGTTGGTCGACCGGACGTCCCGGCGAGCCGACCGTCATCGAGCTGGAGACACGTGCCTCGCGAGGTCCCGACGCGCTCCTGCCGCTCGGGCTGACACCCCGAGAGGCGGAGGTGCTCTTCTGGCTCAGCGAGGGCAAAGCGAACTCGGAGGTCGCCATCATCCTCGGTTCCGCGCGCCGCACGGTGGAGAAGCACGTCGAGCACATCCTTGGGAAGCTCCACGCCGAGAACCGCGCCGCCGCGATCCGCACCGCGCTGAAGGCGATGGGCGGCCTGCGCGATTGAACGCGGCAGCACCGATCCGGACCGCCGCGGTTGACCTGCCCGCCCGACAAGCCGCTGAATCGCCGCGGTGACACCCGCCGAGAAGACCCGTCGCAGCTACGACCGACTCCCATACCCCGGGATCGAGCCCTCCATCGCCGAGGGCAAGGGCGGTTCGCTGCCGTCGCAGCGATGGATCCAGGCGGTCGGCCTTCCCGGACAGGGCAAGCCCGCGCGCGTGCTCGTCGCGGGCTGCGGATCCGGCGCGGAGGCGTTCGTGCTGCGGCGCCGGTTGCCCAAGGCGGAGATCGTCGCGGTCGATTTCAGCCCGCGATCGATCGAGGTCGCTCGGCGGATCCAGCGCGCGGCGAAGATCGCCAGGCCGGTCGCCTTCGATGTGGCGGACCTCACCGATCCGGATCTCGCGGCGAAGGTCGGAAAGGACTTCGACCTCGTCACCTGCCACGGCGTGCTCAGCTACATACCGGATCCCGGGCAGGCGTTGAACAGCCTCGCTCCGTGCCTCCGGCCGCAGGGCGCGCTGTATCTCGGCGTGAACGGCGGGTCGCATCCCGCCACGCGGTTGCGGCCGTGGCTGGACACGCTCAGGCTCGACGTCGACGCGATGCAGGACGAACGGCGCCTGCGCGAGCTGCTCGGCGTGTGGGACGCGCTGTACGACGACGACCTGCGCGGGCTCTCGTCCATGTCGCCGAGCTATCTCGCGAGCGACGTGTGCGGGCCGCACTTCAACAACTGGGAGCTTGCCCGCTGGCGTTCCGAGGCGGCCCGGAGCGGATGGGAGATCGCCGGCACCTGGCTGCTGCCGTTGGCCATCCGGCTGACGATGGACGGCGCGCGGCATCGTCCGCTCTTCCCGCGCGGCATCGGCGAGCTCGCGTCCGTCCTGGACCAGGCGCGTCCGGCGGGATTCCACCGGATCCTGCTGCGCAAGGCGTCGGCGATCGGCGAAGGGATCCGCTGGACGGGTCTGTACTCGCCGCGTTTCCGCGAGGGCGCCGGGACGTCGTCGGTCCCGGTCGTGCTCGATTCCGCCGTCTTCAACCTCGGCCAGGACTGGATGCTCACGCGCCGCCAAGCCGAGGCTTTGCGCGAACTGGTCGCCGCGGGCGCGGCTCCCAAGGGTTGGGCCGGCCGCTGGGGCACGGGCGAAGCCGCGCGGCGGATCCTGTGGCAGTGGGAGGCCTTCGGCGCGGTGACGCGCGACGGACGGGACGGCGCGGTGAAGTGAACCGGTTGCCGTGCCGCCGCGGCTTCACGCGTAGCGGTCCGGATCCAGGAGCGACAGATCGATCGAAGGCCGCTCGCCGGAAAGCACCTCGGCCACGAGCTTGCCGGTGATCGGGCCGAGGCTCAGGCCCATCATCGCGTGGCCGGTGGCGATGGTGAGGTTGTCGTGGCCCGCGGTCCGGCCGATGTACGGCAGGCCGTCCGGCGAGCACGGCCGCAGCCCGCGCCAAGGTTGGATGCCTGCGAAGTCATCGGCTCCGAACCTCGGATAATACTTCGGTACGGCATCGATGATGCCCCGCACGCGGACCGGGTTGATGGTCTCGTCCAGTCCGGCGATCTCCATCGTGCCGCCGAAACGCAACGTCCGGCCCATCGGCGTCACCGCGACGCGGGCCTCGGTGAAGATCGAGCACACCTGCGGCAGCTCGCGCGGCTCCGGCAGAGTGAGGCTGTAGCCTTTGCCCGCCTGCATCGGGATCTTCAGGCCCAGCCCGCTTCCGAGGACCGGCGACCACGATCCGCCACAGAGCACGAACTCGTCGGCCGCGAGGCTTCCCGTCGCGGTCGTCGCCGCGACGATCCGACGTCCGTCGCGCACGAAGCCGGTGACCTCCGTGCTCCACGCGGACCTCACGCCGAGCGTCTCGCACCGACGTTGGAGGGCGGCCATGAAGCGTCCGGGCGAGAGATGACAATCCTTCGGGAAGAAGACGCCACCCGCGACGTCCATGGTCACGTCCGGGTCGAGCGCGGCGAGGCCCTCCGCGTCGAGCACCCGGGCCGGGACGCCGAGAGCGTTCGCCTGCGCGGCATACCTGGCCTCGTCGTCGAGGGCGTGCTGCGTCTTGCAGAGCATCACGAGTCCCTTCTGGACGAGGTCGAACCCTGCGCCGGGAAGCGCGGACAACTCCTCGAAACAGGC
>JANNAJ010000540.1:0-17095 GCA_031384285.1 Verrucomicrobiota bacterium | reverse complement strand
CGATTTCCCTAATATCGCCGACGGCGTCCGCGGCATGGCATTAATCGAGGCCGTGGTTAAGTCCTCCACGGCAAACTCCACCTGTACTAAACTGGAGGCCTGAACGGCGTCCCGGGGCCGCGGACTCAAGTCCGCGGCCTACCATCGGGCACCGGACGAGCAGGGGTCCGTGGTCCGCAGGCCGTTGGTCACTGATCAACGGCCGACGTCCAACCCACCCCTCCCGAGCGAAAACCTCGACGCGCCCGGTCCCGGCGCGTATCGCAACGCGGTGTCGATGCTCCTGCTGTTGCTCGGCCGGGTGGTCCTGAGCGTCTCGGCCAGCGGGCTTCAGAAGCGGCTCACCCAGCTCCATGTCCCGGGCCCGGTGGTATGGGCCGGCACCCATGCTTGGATGCTGCCGCTCGCTCTCGTCGCGGTGGTCGCATCGCCTTCCCTGTCCTGCGGACCCGGCTTCTGGCGGGACGCTGCCCTGGCCGGCGTCATCGATGCCCTGGGGAATCTTGCGACCGTCTCCGCGTTGCGGACGACCGATCTGTCGGTCTTCGGTCCGCTGAACGGATTCCGGCCGGTCATGGCGCTCGGGTTCGGGGCGCTCTTCCTCGGTGAACAGGTCTCGCCGCTCGGCGGCGCCGGCGTGGTGGTCACCGTGGCCGGCGCGACGTTCTTGTTGCGCGACAACCCCGACGGCGATGCCCGATGGACCGCCGTGGCCTGGCGGACGCTCGGGTGGCGGTTGTCGGGTCTGTCGCTCTCCGTCCTCGCCTCGGTCTTCCTCAAGCGGGCGGCGCTCGCCGGACCGGTCTCGCTCACCTTGGCGATGTGGATCGGCTGCGGATTGCCCGTGCTCGCGCTCGCCGCCTGGCGGGCGCGGAGCGCGTCACCGGTCCGGAAGCCGGAGCCGCCCCCGGTGGTCGCCCGCGGGATCCTGCCGCTGCACGCGATGATCTTCTGCGTGATGTTGTGGGCCTCGGTGGAGATCTTCCGCACCACGTTGCTCGCCTACTCGTTCGCGTTCTTCCAGCTCGGCATGGTCCTGCAGGTGCTGCTCGGCGCGCTGTGGTTCGGGGAACAGAGGCTCGGCCCTCGTCTGGCCTGTTGCGGTCTGATGGGTATCGGGACGCTCCTGATCACGCTCGGGTAGCGGGACCAGCCGAGGGCGGACACCTCGGAACCGCGCTTGGGGCGACAAGGATGGAGAGTTCCTCACGTCATCTCCTCCTTTTCAGACAGGCTCTAAACCGGAACAATGCAGTTGGATACGGGTGGAACGGTCAGCTTGGCCGTTCTCGGCGGCAACTCGCCACCGAGTTTCGGCACCGCTAGACCCTGTCATGCACCTTTGGGGAAGAGAGACAGTCACGGCGGACATCCCATCGATTGCTCCGCCAGGCAGAGATCCTGGGAGCGCGCGGAGCATCGTCCGACGGCGATCTCGGCCATGCCCCCCTTCCGGCTGCCTGCGACCCCGGCGCGCAATTCCGATCTGCGCAAACGGGACCTCGGTGTGGGATGGGTGCGTCCGCCGACCGCCTCATCCCGGCGATCCGTCGTGAATGGCACAAGCTCAGTGCTTGGCCGAGGCCTCACCGGCGACCGGCTCGAACTCGAAGTAGGCGAAGTTGTTCCCTTTGCCGTAGTGGAAGGTCAGGAGCTGAGGGCCGGCCTCAGGGAATCGGAGGGTGCCGATCTCGGCGAGATTCCATTGATGATAGTCCACGGTCGGCACCGGCAGACGGCAGGTGGCGGCAAGCTTGCCGTTGAGACCGAAGGTCACCGTGTTCGTCTGGAAGGAGTAGAGCGCCTTGATGCGGTACGTGCCGGGGCGGGCGACATGGACCGTGTAGTTGACCCATTCGCCGTTCTCGGTCCAACCGATGTAGAGCTGGTTGACGTGCGGACTGACGAGGTTGGTGTGGTTCAGGTCCGCCCAGTCCTTCACGAAGGAGAGGTCCACCCCCTCGTCCTTGCGGAACGACCAGATGTATTCGTTGGCGTGGGCGCGCTGATGGCCCTTCTCCAGGTTGAGCTTTCCGCTGCCGTTGTTGGCGGGGTCGGTGTCGTGATAGGCGACGCCTTCGCCACCGAGATCATAGAGCGCGCATTGCACGATGCCGGGGATGGCCGACATGCCCGCCTTGTGGACCGCATCGGCAAAGGGCTTGCCCCGGTAGTCGGCCGGGACCTCGGCGCGGACGGCGGAAATCAAGCAGCAGGACGCCGAACCGAGCGCAACGGCAACGATGCGATGGATCATGGGGTCGACCCTACCCGCCGACTCCTCGGAGTCAGCTCCAAACGCTCCGGCGAGGTCGCGCGGCGG
Source organism: Verrucomicrobiota bacterium (assembly GCA_031384285.1). Classification (GTDB taxonomy): domain Bacteria; phylum Verrucomicrobiota; class Verrucomicrobiia; order Limisphaerales; family UBA9464; genus CAIVQB01. Next base: position 14,772 of record JANNAJ010000540.1, on the reverse strand, counting down.
CGTGTCCTCGGTCTGCCTCAGAACGTGTAGCTCACGCCGGCCACGGCGCCGTAGGTGTTGCCGAAGTCGATGCGGGCCTCGCGGCCCGGGGCACCGACGGTCGCGCCGGTGCTGTGCTGGATGTCGCCGCCCACGTACACGCCGACATGGCGCGTGAGGCGGTAGTTCGCACGGATCTGCGCGTACGCGCCGGGGGACCAGTGCGTGGCGATGAAACGGCCGGAGGCGCCCGCGGGCACCGGCACGGTCGGGTCGGCGAACGCGATGCTCTCCGCGAGGTCGAGATGCGAGCTGGAATAGATCGCCACGTAGCCGGCGCTGAGCGACAGGCTCATCCGGCTGGTGATCGGCACCTCGATCCACGGGCCGACCCGGAGGTTGTGGAACTCGCTGTCGAGCTTGCTGTCGAGCGTCGATGTGCCGGTGGTCGTCAGCACCGTGTGCGCCGAAGGGCTCAGGCCGATCAACGGTCCCGGCGTTCCCGCCGCACCGGCGTAGGGAGCCAACGGCGGCGTGACCGGGTTGCCGGCGCTCGCGGCGTCGAGGGCGAAGCGGTCCACGGTGTAGGTCGCGGAACCCGTCGCCACGGCGCGGTCGGAGACGGTGAACTGGCTGTGGCTGTAGCCGAACTCGAAACCGAAGCGCGCCTCGCGCTTGCCGATGTCGAAGCGGAAGAACTCGAAACCGGTGATGATCTCGCCGCCGAACTGCGGGTCGTCCTTCAACCCGCCCCGCTCGCCGACGCGCGGAGCGGCGTCGAGGCGCTGGAACACGAGGTCGTTGCCCTGCACCTGTGCGGCAGATCGGTAGCCCCAGTTCGCGGTGAGCGCCGGGTTGCCGCCCGCCGCAGGCTGCACGAAGCCGTCGTCATACGCGCCGGACGCGAGCGCTCCCGCCGGGCGGGTGTCGCGGAGGGTGGCCTTCATCCCGGACGACACGCGGCCGCCGAGACGGACAAACCAGCCGGACCGGTCCGCATCTTCGGGATCGTCCGCGGCGACCGCGGAGAAGTCGAAGGCGGTGGCGCCGAGCGCGAGGGCCGTGACGCGGGACGTGAGGAAACGAGGAGGGTTCATGGAAAAGATCGGGCGAAGTTCAGCGGGTCTCGAGCACGCGGTAGAAACGGCCGCCATCCGTGGGCCGCGAGACTGTTTTCGGAGCCCCGTTGTCGAGCCATTGCACGTTGCTGCCGGTGCCGGCCACGGCGGGCAGCGCCGTCCGAACGGCCGACGTATCGGTGCCGGAGAACCCCGCCGCGTCCGCCGCATATTGTACGTAGTAGCGGTAGCCAGTACGCGTCGGGAACTCGACGAGGAACCCTGCGGCGATGAAGCGGTTGGTCGTCACCGAGAGCGTCGTGCCCGCGGGAGGCGTGAAGGTCACCAGCGCGCTGCCGCGAGGCGTCAACGTCGGCGACGGACGGGTGACGTAGTCGGGGACGAAATACTCGAGCGTGAGGCGGCGCGTCTCACCAGGGGCGATGGCACCCGAGTTGACGTACGTCTCGCCTGTCGTGAGGTAGCCGTGCGCGTTCTGGTGGCGGATGGCGTTGGTGCGCGAATCGGTGCCGAGCGTTCCGACGACCAAGAAAACGTCGCCGAAGAGGTCGGGGCCCGGGTTGGCCAGCTCGACGACCTGCTCGAAGAGGCCGGTCTGTGGGTCGAGCGCTGCGGGACTTCCACCGCGGGTGACGACCGGCGGCACCGGGCGGGTGGACACGACGCTGTTGGTGTCGGTCGCGCTGACCAGCGCCGGCGCGAAGGCGAGAGGCAGCGGCTGCGATGCGAAGGCCAAACGGCCCGCGTAGAGGTTCGTCGCACCGGGCACCAGCGTGAACGCGATCGTTCCGATGCGGTCTTCGCCGGGGTAGAAGACGATCCCCGGAGGCAGCGTGATACCCACGCCGAGCAGACCTTCCGCGGTCCGCGAGCGGTCCTGCACGACGACCGCGCCGGTCGGGAGCGATGCCTTCCGGGGCCTTCCCCCGGCGGTCGGGACCGAAGCCGGTTCCGGCACCGGTGGGGGCTGGAGGACCTCACCGACGGGCTGGAGGACTTGGCCGAAGTCCATGCTGGTCATCGAGAAACTCGACGAGACGCCTGAGAAATCGCAACCGCACGCGGCTGCCGTCGCGGCGGAGATCTGCGCGTCGACGGTGTAGACGGAAGGATCGAACCGGACCGAGAACGAGAGGTTCGTCTCGGTGCCGTGCGCGGTGTAATAGACGGGGAAGAAGAGGTTGTCCTGGACCACCGTCGGCGCGCCGAGGCGCAGCGCGGGATCGGGCAACGCCTTCGCGGACAGCACCGCGAAGGTGGAGGAGCTTCCGACGGAGTTGGTGGCGACGATGTGGTAGGTGCCGACGTTGGTGGCGGTGACGCCCGGGATGACGAGCGTGTCGTACGTCGCGCCGACCAATCCCGTGGTGCCGAACAGCCACTGGTACCGCACCGGCGTGGCGCTGTAGACCGACGCGCTCAACACCGCTGTCTGTCCGAGATAGACCGAGGTGTCCGCGGGCAAGCCGGTGAAGACCGGCACGGACGCGACGTCGAGCTGGGCTAGGCTCGAGTTCGCGGTCCCCAAGGCGTTCTCGATGCGCACCGTGAAGCCCCCACGATCGTCCACCGAGACGTTCGTCAAGGTGAGCGTCGCGTTCGTCGCGCCCGCGAGCGCTGAGCCGTCCTTGGACCACAGGTAGGTGAGCGGCGGGGTCCCGGTGACGCCGACGCTGAAGACCGTGTTCGTGCCGACGGCGACCGTCCGGGACCCGGGCTGGACGGTGATCGTCGGAGGCGTGGTCAACGTGACCGTCGCCGAGGACGACGTGGCGCTTCCCAACCCGTTGGTGATGACCACGGAATAGACGCCAGCGTCGCTCGCCTTGGAGGTGGACCGGATGAGCGCGTAGTCGATCTCGTTGGTGAGGCGGATGCCGTCCTTGGTCCAGAGATAGCCCGCCGGTCCGCTTCCGCTCCACGTGACGAACACCACGAACGAGCCACCGAGCGCGACGGTCGTGTCGACCGGCTGGGTCGTGATGACCGGAACGCCGGTCTGGGCCAGGCAGGAAAAGGCCGAGGCCAAGACCGACGACAAGAGTCCCCGACGGAGCAGGGCAAGGAGATCAACAAGTTGCATGGGCTGGGGAATGGACGCGCTTCCCGCCTATGACCGCCGGCGGGGAAGCGCATCTCGGGCCGACCTGCCCGCCCGCGCAAGCGACGATCCACGCTTGTTACCGTTGGACCGGACCGCTCCGGATCACACCACCGTGCCGTGCGGGATGACACCGTTCTTCGGGATGATGAGCACGCCGTCGCGGATGTAGTAGAGCGGATGGTCCACGTCCGCGGGCTTGCCCGCGGGCGACAGGACGCAGCCGTCGCCGATGCGCGCGTTCTTGTCGACGATCGCGTTCTCGATGCGCGTCCCTTTGCCGATGCCGACCGGGATGCCCTGGTTCTCGGCGCGCGACTGGCGGGACGCCGAATCGTAGAAATCCGCGCCCATCATCACCACACGGTTGAGGGACGCGCCTTCCTCGATGATGCCGCGGATACCGATCACGCTGTGCTGGATCCGCGCCTTGTTGAGGATGCACCCGTCGGCGATGACGGCGTGGTCGATGGCGGCGCCGTTGATCTTCGAGGCAGGAAGGAAGCGGGGGCGGGTGAAGACGGGCGGATCGAAGAAGTTGAACTTCGGCAGGTCGTTCGCTTGGTCGAGGCTCGCGTCGAAGAAGCTGCGGATCGTCCCGATGTCTTCCCAGTAACCCTGGAAGACGTGGCTGTAGACGCGGTGGGTCTTGATCGCGCCCGGGATGATGTGCTTGCCGAAATCGGTGAGGTTGTTGTCGAGCAGCTGGAAGAGGACCTCGCGGTTGAAGACATAGATGCCCATCGAGGCGAGGTAGAACTGCTCGTCGCCCTTCACGCCGAGACCGGCATAGCTCTCCTTGTCGAGGCGGAGCGAATCAAGCAGCGCCGGGTCCTTCGGTTTCTCGACGAAGGTCGTGACACGCCGCTCGCCGTTGATGTGCATGATCCCGAGCGCCCCGGCTTCGCGCGCCGGCACCGGCATCGTGGCGATGGTGAGATCGGCCGAGCTCTCCTCGTGCGCCTCGATGATCCGGCGGAAATCCATCCGGTACAGCTGGTCACCGGAGAGGATGAGCGCGTAGTCGAAATCGGTGTTCTGGAAGTGCTGGAGATTCTTCCGCACGGCGTCCGCGGTGCCCTGGTACCACGACGTGCTGGAGAAGGTCTGCTCGGCCGCGAGGATCTCGACGAACCCGGCGCCGAAGTGGTCGAACTTGAAGCTCTGCGAGACGTGGCGGTGCAGCGAGGCGGAATTGAACTGCGTCAGCAGGTACATCCGGTTGAGGCCGGAGTTCAGGCAGTTCGAGATGGGGATGTCCACCAGCCGGTACTTGCCGGCCAGGGGGACCGCCGGCTTGGCGCGGTCGCGCGTGAGCGGGAAGAGCCGCGTGCCCTGGCCGCCGCCCATGATGACCGCGAGCGTGTTGTGGCTGTAGGAGGAGTGGCGGGAGGCAGGCATGGGGCTTCGGGTGGAGGCTGCGTTGTGGACGTCGCGCGGATTGATAGCCCGCCGGCCGTGGCGGCATCAAGCCGCGAGGCGCCGGATGCTCCAAGTTCTGCGCGGGCATTGGACATCCCGCCGCCGGGAACGCATCTTCCGCGGCGCCGGATGGCACCCGCATGCCCGTCACCCGCACCGAGCTCGAGGACCGCGAGCGCCAGTTCCTGGCACCGTTCGCCCAGACGAGCGGCGCCACGCGCGGACGCGTCCACCCCGAGGATCCGCCGACCTGGCGCACGCAGTTCCAGCGCGACCGCGACCGCGTGGTCCACAGCCGCGCTTTCCGCCGCCTGGAGCACAAGACCCAGGTCTTCCTCAACGGCAGCGGCGACCATCTCCGCACCCGGCTCACCCACACGATGGAGGTCGCCGCGATCTCGCGGAACATCGCCCGCGCGCTCCGCCTGAACGAGGACCTCGCCGAGACCATCGCCCTGGCGCACGACCTCGGGCACTCGCCCTTCGGCCACAAGGGCGAGCAGACGCTCGACCGCTTGATGCGCGCGCACGGCGGCTTCGACCACAACGACCAGAGCCTCCGAGTCATCGAGGAACTGGAGCAGAAGTATCCCCGCTTCTCCGGCCTCAACCTCTCGTGGGAAGTCCGCGAAGGCCTCGGGAAACACGGCGACGGCCCCGTCGGATCCGACGCCTCCGCCGGTCCCGTGCCTTTGCAGCCTTCGCTCGAGGCCCAGCTGGCCGACCTCGCCGACGAGATCGCCTACTACAGCCATGACCTCGACGACGGGCTCGATTCCGGTCTGCTCGACGAGCGGCGCCTGTTGGATGAAGTGGCGGTCTGGGCGGCCGCGGCGCGCGAAGTGGAGGCGCAGTTCGGCAGGCTCCCCGACGAGAGCCGCCGCTACTACACCATCCGCCAGGTCATCGAAGGCCAGGTCACCGACGTCGTCGGGACCACCGAGCACCTGGTGCTCGCTTCCGGGGTCCGCTCGGCCGACGAGGTCCGCGCCCAGCCCGGACCGCTGGTCTGCTACAGCCCGGGACGCAAGGCGCAGAACCTCGAGCTGCGCCGCTACCTCTACAAGAACCTGTACTACAACCCGGTCGTCGCCGGGCCGAACAACCACGCGACAAAGATGCTCGCCGAGGTCTTCGACCACCTCATCGCCCATCCGGAAGAGGTCGGCGCACAAGCCCGCAGACGGGCGGCGCAGGTCGGCTGGGAACGCGCCGTCTGCGACCATGTCGCCAGCATGACGGACGGCTACTGCATCCAGGAGCACCAGCGGATCTTCGGCACCGAGGCCGGAGCCTGATCCCCTCCGCCGGCCCTCACCGGGAGAGCACGCGATAGAACCGGACCCGGCCGCCGACGGCGCCAAGATCCGTGAACTGCCAACGTCCCGGCGCCGTGCCCGTCGCATCGCCGAGCGTGGTCCACGCGGTCGACGGCGACGACGGATCCTCCGTCGCGATCACGGAATATCCCGGCGCGTCGCCGACGAACTCGATCTGGAAGCCGCCGCCGGACAAGATCCGCTGACCGGTGAAGAGCGGAGGCGTCGTCTGGGCGCCGACCTCGAAGACGAAGTCGGACGAGAACGCCGACACCGCGAAAGCCATGTCCACCGACCGCACGCTGGCATGGTAGCGACCCGCCGGCAGCCGCAGCACCGCCTTCGCTCCGGATGGAACGTTCCCCGTGCCCGGCAAAAGAGCCTCGCCCGCCGCGGTCGTGGCCGCCGTGACGACATCGCCCGCGCCCGCCGACGTGCCGACGCGGAGATCATAGCCCAGTCCCGCGGACGGCGTCTGACCGTCCGACGCAGCCGCCCAGCTCAACGTGGTGACACCGCCCTCGCTCATCGCCGAGAGGCCGGTCGGGATGCTCGGAAGCGTGTTCTTCGCCGCCCCGTCGTTGCGGAACTCCGTCGCCATCCAGCTCACCTGGCCCACGCCGGCCAACAAGAGATCGAGGTCGCCATCGCGGTCGGGATCCCCCCAGGCGGCACCGCAGAACCGGACGCCCGGCAGGTCGGCCTGGATGTCGGTGAACCTCCCGTCGCCGTCGTTGCGGTAGACCGTGGTCACGAGCTCGGCGCCGGTGTTGATGGTGTTTCCCGAGACCACGAGATCGGGGTCGCCATCGTTGTCGAAGTCGCCGCACGACACCGATCCTTGGCAGACTCCCCTCAAACCGGTGGCCAGCTCGGTGAATCTCACGCCGCCGTCGTTGCGGTAGATCTTCGAGACCGGACCCGTCGCGGTGTTGCCGGTCAGCAGGATGTCCAGGTCGCCGTCACCGTCGAGATCCGCGCAAGCGACCGCACCGAGATCCACACCGGTGAGGCCCGGATCCGTCTCGGTGAACGTGCCGTCGCCTTGGTTGTTGTGGTAGATGAACGCGACCCGGCCGCCGTCCGAATTCCCGGTCAGCAGGATGTCCGGATAACCGTCGCCGTCCAGATCGCCCCAAGCCACCGCGCTGTCGTCCACACGCATCAGTCCGGCCCCGATATCGGTGAACTTGCCGCCGTCGTTCCGGTAGATCCGCGAGATGCGGCTCGTACCGGTGCTGCCGGTCAGGAGGATGTCGAGGTCGCCGTCGCGATCGAAGTCACCCCACGCCACCGAGCCGTTGAAGACGCCCTGCAGGCCCGCGGCGATGTCGGTGAACTTGCCGCCGCCATCGTTCCGGTAGACCCGGGCGATCTTGCCCGCGCCGGTGTCACCGGTGATCAGGAGATCGAGGTCGCCATCGCGATCATGATCGCCCCAGGCCACCGCGCCCCGGACCACGCCGGTGAAGAGCGCCCCGGAGTCGGTGAAGGAACCATCGCCGTTGCCATGGTAGATGCGGGCGATGCGACCGAAGTCGTCCGTGTTCCCCGTGAGCAGGATGTCGAGGCGTCCGTCCCCGTCCGCATCACCCCATGTAGGCGTCCCGCGAAAGATGCCGGGCAAACCAGGCGCGATGTCGGTGAAGGGCGACGCTGCGGAGACGACGCCAAAACCCATCGACGCGGCGAGCACGATGATCCCGTCGGCACGTGCCACGCCGCGGAAGACCGCTCTCACGTGCCCGGACGCCGCCGGTGGACCGCTGGGGAAGACCGATTCCATGCGCCGCCGACTAGGACCGCGCCGCTGCCCCGTGGCAATCGCCAGAACTCGTGACCCACCATCGGCGACCGACCCGGGCGCTGTGCCTCACATGCCGAGCTTCACCAGCTCCTTCTCGAGCGCGACCTGGAATTCCTGGAGATCCGCGGCGACCGGACGATAGCCCTTGGTGTCGGGCACCAGGCCCGGCCGGCCGTAGTTGTCCACGTACCAAGCACCGCCCTGTCCGTCGCTGAAGACCACGCGTCCGCTCACCATCGCCCCGGGCCGCACGACGGTGTCGACGGTCACCTGCACACCTTTGCCCCCGATCGGTGCGGCGGGATCCAGAAGGCCCGCATCTGCCGGCTGGCCCGCCGGAGCGGCGGCAGCGGCAGCGGCAACGGGCTCCGGCTGCTTCGGCGGCTCGGGATCCTTGGGGAGCACCTTGAGGTCGTCGACGAGCATCCGGACCTCCATGTAGGTGAACTTCAGGCCGAATTCGGACTCCAGCCGCTTCTGGAAGTCGGACAGCTTCATGCCGTCCGCGATCCAGCGGCGGGCGGTCTCTTTCTGCGGATCGGTCAAAGTCATGGCGACAAGCTAGGGGGCGCCCACGGTCGGTTCAAGTGCCGCGGGCCGGATGTTCCTTACGGCCGGCCGCGCGGATCATTCCACGCGGCAGATGCCCGTGCCCTTAACGACCTCGCCGATGAACCACGCCTTGTGCTTCGCGGCCTTGATCGCCCGGAGGACGGCGTCGGCCTGGTCGGCCGCGACGATGGCGGTCATGCCGATGCCCATGTTGAAGACCTGGTACAGCTCCGCCTCGTCCACCGTGTCGTCCGACGCGAGGATCTGGAACAGCGGCGAGACGTCCCACGTGCCCTTGCGGATGACGACATCGCACTTCGCCGGCAGCGTGCGCGGGATGTTGTCCACGAAACCGCCGCCGGTGATGTGGGCGAGCGCCTTCACCGCATCGAGTTTGCCCACCTTGTTGAACTTCTTGAGCAGCGCCTGCACCAAGGGGCCGTAGGTCCGGTGGACCTTGAGCAGCTCGTCGCCGACGGTGTTGCCGAGGTCGACCACGAAATCCTGCGGTTTCATCGACATGTGCTCGAACAGGATCTTGCGGGCGAGTGAGTAGCCGTTCGTGTGCAATCCGCTCGACGAGATGCCGATCACCACGTCGCCGCGTTTCACAGATCTCTGCCCGTCGAGCATCCGGGACTTCTCGACCACGCCGACGATGGTGCCGCTCACGTCGTACTCGCCGGCCTGGTAGAAGCTGGGCATCTGCGCCGTCTCGCCGCCGACCAGCGCGCAACCGTTCTTGGCGCAGCCGCGGGCGAAGCCCTTGATGATCTCGGTGAAGACGTGCGGCTCCAGCTTGCCGGTGCCGAGGTAGTCGAGGAAGAAGAGCGGCTCCGCGCCGAGCACCGCGATGTCGTTCACGCAGTGGTTCACGAGGTCCTCGCCGATGGTGTCGTGCTTGTCCATCGCGAAGGCCAGCTTGAGCTTGGTGCCGACGCCGTCGACCGACGACACGAGCACCGGCTGGCGGTACTTCTTCACGTCGAGGGCGAAGAGGCCGCCGAACCCGCCGACCTTGCCCAGCACCTCGCGGCGATGGGTCGACGCGAGCAGCGCGGGCAGCGTGCTTTTGACTTGGTTGCCGAGGTCGATGTCGACACCCGCGGCAGCGTAGGCTTTCTGCTTCATCTTGGGGCAGCAAGTGAACCACGACCGGGCCGGGATGGAACAGGAATGATCGGACCGCCCCGACCGCGCCGCGGATCCTCCGCGGCGACCGATCTCCCCCTTCCGTTGTCCGACCGGCGACGTAACTTCGGCCCATGGCGGATCCGAGACCTTCCCCGCACCGCGGCGCGCTCACGCAGCCGGCGAACCGCTTCATCGAGGTCCGGCGCGAGCGCGATCCGGACGCCGAGGACCTCGACCCAGCCGAGGAACCGCTGCCGCGGACCGAGTTCCTCCGCGACCACACTCAATCGATCCTCACCTCGAACGACAGCCCGGACATCGGCTTCACCTGGAGCCTGAACGCCTACCGCGGCTGCGAGCACGGCTGCATCTACTGCTACGCGCGGCCGTTCCACGAGTACCTCGGCTTCAGCGCCGGCCTCGACTTCGAGTCGAAGATCATGGTCAAGCACGACGCTCCCGAGCTGCTGCGCAAGGAGATGGCATCGCCGAAGTGGAAACCCGACTGCATCGCGATGAGCGGCGTGACCGATTGCTACCAACCGGTCGAACGCAAGCTCCGCATCACCCGCCGCTGCCTCGAGGTGCTCGCCGAATTCCGCAACCCGGTCGGAATCGTCACCAAGAACGCGCTCGTCACCCGCGATATCGACGTGCTGGCCGAGCTCGCCCGCCACCGCTGCGTCGTCGTCTTCATCTCTCTCACCACGCTCGACGCCGACCTGCGCTCCATCCTCGAACCCCGCACATCGCCGCCCGCCGCCCGGCTCGCGGCGATCCGGCAGCTGAGCGACGCCGGCATCCCGGTCGGCGTGCTGACCGCGCCGGTCATCCCCGCGGTCAACGACCACGAGATCCCCAAGCTCATCGAGGCCGCGGTGGCGGCGGGCGCGAAGTTCGCCGGCAAGGTCGTGCTCCGGCTGCCGCTCGCGGTGGCGCCGTTGTTCGAGGATTGGCTCGACCGGCACATGCCCGACCGCAAGGAGAAGGTGCTCAACCAGGTCCGCTCCATGCGCGACGGCAAGCTGAACGGCTCGCGGTTCGGTTCACGCAGGACCGGCGAAGGCCCCGCGGCCGAACGGATCTCGCAGTTGTTCCGCGTGGCCTGCCAGCGCGCCGGCATCGCCGGCCGCTGGCCCGAGCTGACCACCGACAACTTCCGCCGCCGCGAACGCGACCAAACGGAGCTGTGGTGAGTCGCAGCGTCCGGGCCGGGCCGCGACACGGACGGACGGACCCGCCCGGCGCATCGTCCGGAGACCTCCTTCTCCCGGCACTACAAGCGCGGTACTTTCCGGAACCCGCTGAGCTGCCCCAGCACGCGCCAGACGAAGCGCGGGTTGTTCCGCAGATAGCGCCGCCACAATCGCCGCGGTTCCGCGCATATCCGGTAGAACCACTCGAAGCCGCTGCGCTGGATCCACCGCGGCGCCTGCCGGACGCGGCCCGCGTGGAAATCGAACGCCGCGCCGACACCGAGCATGATCTTGGCGTCGAGCTTCGGCAGATGCGACGCCATGAACCGCTCCTGCTTCGGCGTGCTCAGGCCGACCCAGAAGAAATCCGGCCGCACCGCCGCCACCTGCGCCGCGAGGTCCGCCAGCTCCTTCTCGTCGAGCGGCCGGAACGGCGGCGTGCACGTGCCCACGATTCGGATGCCCGGGAATCGCGCCTCCAGCTTCGCTTTCAGCTCCTCCGCCACGCCCGTGTTGCCGCCGTAGAAGAAGTGCGTGTGGCCGCTCTTCCGCGTCCACGCGAAGACCTCTTCCATCAGGTCCGGCCCGTAGACGCGGCCCATCGTTCTGTGCCCGGCGAGCCGGCCCATCCAGACCATCGGCATGCCATCGGGCGTGGTGAGCAGCGAGCCGTTGTGGATCCGGCGCAGCGCCTCGTCGTCCTGCGATTCCATCACGCCGTGGACGCCGGTGACGGTCACGTAGCCGCGACGTCCCGCGGCCAGCGCAGCGCGCAGCGCGGACACCGCGGACCCGAGGTCCAGCACGGAGATGCCGACGCCGAGCACGTCGACACGCGGAGGAGGGATGAACTCAGGCACGCCGCGACCGTACCAAGGACGCCGTCCCGACGGAAGTTGGCGCTTGGACCGGGCCGAGCCCTTCGTTTCCCGGGCCATCCGATCGCGCGGCCGCCAGTTGGTCCTCGCCGATAATCATCCGAGCGGTCACCCGGTGCCCAGCGACACCGATCTTGGGGCGTCCCGCGATCCTGGCCTCGGTCACGGACCGCCCCGATCGCCCCCCGCGACGGACCGCCGCCGGTGGATGCCGAGCTGGGTCGGACCCTGGGCGTGGCGGCTATCGCTTGGACGCCATGACCAACACCCCACCGGCGACCAAAGCGATGCCGAGCCACTCCCGTGCGGACGGGCGCTCACCCAGGAAGGCGAAGGCGAACGCGGCCACGAGAACCAGGCTGAACTTGTCGACCGGCGCGACCTTTGAGGCGTCGCCAAGTTGCAGGGCACGGAAATAGCAGACCCAAGAAGCTCCCGTCGCCAACGCGGACAATCCAAGAAAGGCCATGGTCTTGGTCGAGAGGGTGCGCGGATCGCTCCATTTCCCCGCGTACCCGACAAAGGCCCCGAGCACGAAGACGATGAAGACGGTGCGGATGAGCGTGGCGAAGTCGGAGTCGATGCCTTGGATCCCGATCTTCGCGAAGATCGCCGTGAGCGCGGCGAAGCAGGCAGACAGCGCCGCCCAGAAGAACCAGTCAGGTGAATTGGTGAGCATGATTTCAGGGGCCTGGACCCAAGCGCAGCGACCCGGCCGACAGGACTCTTGGACCCCTTCGGGAGCTCGGCGGGCGGGTCGTCTGAATCGCAGGGCCGACAGCAGACTGCCGCAGGGAGCATGGGCACGTTTCATTGGACGGCAAGCGGTTGCCACAATGCGACCTTCTTCCCCTCAGTATCGATGACCCAAGCAAATCAACCGTGCTCAGAGTCATCGAGCCCGTCGGGGACGTCGCTGCCTTCCGCTTTGAGCGCCTCGACCCAAGCGTGACGGTCTTCGACACGGTAGGTCGGCATGAACGAGGCTCTGCCGGGCGCGAACAGGTCGCTTTCCTCCGGACCGATCCACCAAGCGGTCGCTCCCGCGGTCGACTTTCCGTCCGGATCGACCAAGGCGCGAACGCAGCTTGCGAACAAGGAGTCCTTCCTTCCTTGGCCTGGAATATCCGAGTGCTAGGAATGGCGGACGGCCGACCACACATCAACAGGATGCGTAGGAAGTCTGGTGCGGCACTATGTCCTTGCCGGCCGTCCGCCAAGACGGACGCGTACACCCTGCCGGTCGCCGGTCAAATTTCCGGACTCCCCAAAAGGGTAGATCCAGACCCGACCGACGCTGAGCCCGACCGCGGCGACACCGAACATGACGAGGTGGGGGAACTCCTCGGAGACATCCTGCAGCTACGACCATCCGTTGATGGCCATCGGGACTTTCACGGTTCGCGATGGGTGCAAGATCCCGACGACGCGCGGTCGGTCGCGTGCGGCTCGTAGGATGGGTCGCCGTATGCTTTCCCCGGGCTTTCCGATCGCGCGTCCGCCCGGCATCGTCGGGGCGACACGAATGAGCCAGCCGTCTCGCATCCACGACATGGCCGTCGCCGACCGGCCGCGCGAACGGCTCGCCGAGCGCGGCCCGAAGTCGCTCAACACCGCCGAGCTCATCGCCATCCTCCTCCGCACCGGGCTCCAGGGCGCCTCCGCCGTGGAGATCGGGCACCACCTCATCCGCAAGTTCGGCTCGCTCGAGGGCCTGGCACGCGCGTCGCTCGACCAGATGGTGGAGGTCAAAGGCGTGGGCCCCGACAAGGCGGTGACGCTCAAGGCGGCCTTCGAGCTGGCCATCCGCCTGGCGGACGAGAAGCGCCGTGAATCGCCCGTGCTCGATACGCCGGCCGCGCTCGCCGCGCTGCTGCGGGACGAGCTGTCGATCCACGACACCGAGCGTTTCCTCGTGCTGCTGCTCGACACCCGCCGCCGCCTTCTCCGCGTCGAGGAGATCGGACGCGGCTTGGTCGACTCGGTGCTCGTCCATGCCCGCGAGGTCTTCCGCCCGGCGATCCTCGCCAACGCCCACTCGGTGGTCCTCGCCCACAACCATCCCGGCGGCGACCCGACGCCCAGCGACGCCGACCTCAGGATCACCCGCGACCTCATCCGCGCCGGGCAACTGCTCAAGATCGAGGTGGTCGACCACATCATCATCGGCCGTCGCAGCGAGACGAGGGAGAAGGACTACTGTTCGTTGCGGGAGCTCGGGCAGTTCTACCAGTGACCCCATGATCCATCCCACCGCCGTCATCCATCCGCGCGCCGTCCTAGGGGCCGGCACCACCGTCGGGCCCTACGCGACGATCGACGGGCACGTCGTGCTCGGGGCCGGCTGCGTCGTGGGGCCGCACGTCCATCTCACCGGGCACACCACGGTCGGCGATGGCAACCGCTTCCACGCCGGCGCCGTGGTCGGCGACGCCCCGCAGGACTTCAAATACATCGGCGCGCCGACACGCCTGCGCATCGGCTCCGGCAACATCTTCCGCGAGCACGTCACCGTCCACCGCTCGAACAAGCTGGAGGAGGACACCGTCATCGGCGACGCCAACTTCTTCATGGCCGGCAGCCACGTGGGCCACAACTGCGTGCTGGGGAACCAGAACATCCTCGCCAACGGGGCGCTGCTCGCCGGGCACGCGACGCTCGCGGACCGCGTGTTCGTCTCGGGCAACTGCCTGGTCCACCAGTTCTGCCGCATCGGCCGGCTGGCGATGATGCAGGGCGGATCCGCCATCTCGAAGGACCTGCCGCCCTTCTGCGTGGCGCGCGGTGACAACGGGATCTGCGGCCTGAACACGGTGGGCCTCCGGCGCGCGGGCCTGACGGCCGAGGAACGCTCGGCGCTCCGGCGGGCCTACCACCGGATCTTCCGGTCGGGCGCGCGGCTCAAGACGTCGCTCGAAGCGGTGCGCGAGAAGTTCGCCGACCAGCCGGCGGTGATCGAGATGGTCGACTTCATCGCCGCGAGCCGCCGCGGTATCGGTGCGGATTGCGGGCGGCGCAGCGGCAGGGACGAAGAAGAGTAAGGCCAAGAAGCTCTCCACGCCGCCACGGGGCACCGGTCCGCCCCCGTCGTGGGGCATCCGGCTTCCACCGGCGACCGTGGCCCGCGGCGGACCGGCAGGTCGGCGCACCCAGCCACGATCACCTCGCTTGGATACGGAAGAGATCCGTCGCGCCGCGGATGAAGAGAGCGCCATCGGTCACCGCGTAGCTGGCGAGCGTGCGCTGGCCGAGATCGTTCTTGGCCAGGACCTCGAAGGTCTTGCCCGGCTTCACCACGTAGCCGA
>JANNAJ010000526.1:0-5555 GCA_031384285.1 Verrucomicrobiota bacterium | reverse complement strand
GGCAACATCCTGCACGTCCGCGCGCTGATGAAGTACCGCATCGCCGACCCGGTGACCTACGCGTTCCGGTACAAGGACGTGACCAACACGTTGGCCGACCTGCTGGACAACGCGATCTACCACGCCAGCGCCCGGTTCACCGCCGACGCCGCGTTGTACAAGGACCGCTCGTCGTTCACCGACGCCATCCGCGGCCGGCTCGCCAGCCTCATCGAGCGCGCGGACCTCGGCGTCACGCTGGAGCCGCTCGATGTCGAGGTCTCGGCGCCGCTGTACGTCAAGGATGCCTTCGAGGAGGTCAGCAAGGCGGAGCAGGAACGCAACTCGAAGCTCCAAGGCGCCCGTGGCTACTACGACGAGACCGTCCGCAAGGCCGAGGGAGAGGCCGCGGCGATCCGCGCGGGCGGCATCGTCGCCAGCAACTCCCTGGTCCTGGCGGTCAGCTCCGAGGCGAAGTTCTTCCGTGACCAGCTGCCCTACTACCGGCAGGACCCGGCGCTCTTCCGCGAGCGTCTCCGGCTCGATTCCGTGGCCCAGGTGCTCACCAACTCCACCGACAAGTTCTTCCTCCCCGAGCGGGCCGACGGCCAACGCCGCGAGCTCCGCATCCAGCTGAACCGCGAGCCGGTCTCGACGGCCAAGAAGGACCCGACCCAACGCTGAGCCCCGACGCACCATGCAAGTCACCTCCCTCCTTTCCCAAGAGCACGGCCCGGATTGCGTCGATTGCGGCCACGACCACGGCGGCCTCGACCACAGCCACACCAACGTGAAGCTGTGGCAGACGCTCGTCGGCCTCATCCTCGTCCTGAACTCCTTCGTCGTCGGCTGGATCGCGCCCGGCATGGAGACCGTCGGCGACCTCAGCGCGCTGGTCGGAGCGGCCATCCTCGGCTACCCGATCCTGCTCGTCGCGTTCAAGGACCTGCGCCTCGGCCGCCTGAGCATCAACGAGCTCGTCGCTCTCGGCGTGCTCGCGTGCGCGGCCAAGGGCGATTTCCGCACCGCCGGCATCGTCGCCTTCTTCATGCTGCTCGGCGAGATCATCGAGACCCGCACCGCGGCCGGTGCCCGCGCATCCATCGAATCCCTCGTCAAGATCACCCCGACCAAGGCCCGTCGCCTCGCCGGCGGCAAAGAGGAGGAGGTACCCGCCAGCGCCCTCTCGGTCGGCGACGTCATCCGCATCCGTCCCGGCGACAACATCGCGGCCGATGGAGTGATCCTCTCCGGCCAAGGCTCGGTCAACCAGGCCAACATCACCGGTGAATCGCTCCCGGTGGACAAGAACCCGGGCGAGCAGGTGTTCGCCGGCACCATCAACCTGAACGGTCTGCTGGAGGTGAAGGTCACCAAGGCCGGCCAGGACACGACCATCGGCCGGGTCCGCGAGCTCATCCTCGCCGCCGAGAAGACGAAGCTGCCGTTCATGCGCATCGTGGACCAGTACATCGGCTACTACACCCCGCTGGTGCTCGTGATCTCGGCGCTGGTCTGGGCGTTCACGAAGGACCTCGACCGGGTCATCAGCGTGCTCATCGGGGCCTGCCCGTGCGCGTTCATCCTCGCCACGCCGACGGCGATGGTCGCCGCGCTGAGCGCCGCCGCGCGCCTCGGGATCCTGGTGAAGAACATCTCCGACCTCGAGGCCGCCGCGCGCATCACCGCCTTCGTCTTCGACAAGACCGGCACGCTCACCACCGGCAAGCTGGTCGTCAGCCGTCTCAACCCGCTCGGCGACATCGCCCCGGCCGAGTTGCTCCGCCTCGCCGCGAGCGCCGAGCGCTTCTCGAACCATCCGACCGCGAAGGCGATGGTCCAGCTCGCCGAAGAGGCGGGCGTGCCGTTCGCCGATGCTACCGGCTTCAAGGAGACCGCGGGCCGCGGCGTCGGCGCCACGATCGAGGGCGCCAAGGTGCTCGTCGGCCGCGCCGCCTGGCTCAAGGACAACGGCGTCACCGGCGATTTCCTCAGGTCGGTGGACCTCGATGAGACCGCCGGGTTCAGCCTTCTTTTCATCGCCCGCAACGACCAGTGCATCGGCTGGGTCGGCCTCCAGGACCAGACCCGCGCCGAGGCCGCCGAGGCCATCCGAGGTCTGCAGGAAGCCGGCATCCGCCGCATCGCGATGGTCAGCGGCGACCGCAAGCCGGTGGCCGAGCGCGTCGCCGCCGAGATCGGCGTGCCGGAGGTCGTTGCCGAGTGCCTGCCGCAGGACAAGGTGGAGTTCGTGAAGGCCTGCAAGGCCAAGGGCTACCGCGTCGCCGTCATCGGCGACGGCGTGAACGACGCCCCGGCGCTCGCGGCCGGCGATATCAGCATCGCGATGGGTGCCGCGGGCAGCGAGGTCGCGATCAATTCCGCGACCATCGCGCTGATGAACAACGACCTCCGCCGGTTGCCGTTCCTCGTGAAGATCTCGCGCATGGCCCGGAGCGTGATCAACCAGAACTTCCTCTTCGGCATCCTGTTCGTCGTCGTCGTCCTGACCGCCGGGGCGATGGGCAAGGTGCATCCGATCATGGCCGCGCTGCTGCACAACGTCGGCGCGCTCGTCGTGGTCTTCAACAGCGCCCGGCTCGTCCGCCAAGGCGAGGAGCTGGAGCCGTTCCTGAACCCCGCACCGCCCGCGCCGGAGGAACCCGCTGGCGGCGGTCCGGTGTCGTTGACGCCGCAAGCGGCGTGAACCAGTCTGCCATCGTTATGCAATGGCCGCAGAATCCTTGGGGTGATTTCCCGGATGCGACGACGCTCAACGAGGCGCAGAAGCAGAAGCTCAGCGCGATGGTCGGCGACGCACTTACGGAGATCCGTGCGTTGGGGCGTGATGGAAAGCATGGCCAAGCAACCGCTCTGGCCGACGCTTTTCACAACGTTCCCGTCATGATGTGGACGGATCATTTCAGTCTGGAGTGGTTTCGCCAGACACTGGAGTCATACCACCGCAGTTTTCCAACCGGGGGATACGTCGACCACCTCGGGCAGCTATCCAAGATCCAATCGATGCCCTGAACCATGGACACGCCATGCCCAAGCTTTACGACTACTTCGGGCTGCGCGTTTATTTTTACGCCAACGAGCATAAGCCAGTTCATGTCCACGGTTTCCATCGAGGGCGGGAGAGCAAGGCCGAGTTGGTCATCGTCGACGGCATCGTGGTCGAGATCCGCCTCCTCGGGGTCGGCGGGATGCGCCCGCTGGCTGGCCGGGCCGCGAAAGATTTCGAGGCGCTCGTCCGGGTCAAAGCTGACGACATCGTGCAGAAGTGGACGGAGTTTTTCGTGCTGAACCGGCCGATCCACGCGGAAACCATCACCAAGCGTCTGAGATGAGCATCACAGTGGAAGAGACCGGGACCGGGACCGAAGTGTTCGCCATCACCGAGGCCAAACCGCTCGGTGAGCATCGCCTGCGGCTCACGTTCGACGACGGCGTGGCCAAAGTCGTCGACTTCGGCCCGTTCCTGCGCGCCTCGCTTCACCCGTCTGTCCGAGCGTATCTTGATCAGGCGAAGTTCCGCGACTTCACAGTCGAGGATGGTTTCCTGCACTGGCACGACTTCAACCTGGTCTTCCCGATGGCCGATCTACGCGCCGGTCGCATCAGTTAACCCGCGTTCCCATGGCCACACTCCCCGTCCCCCCATCCGCTGTCCGGCCCGCGCCGTCCGACGAGGTCGTCATCCGTGCCGTCGGCCTGACCAAGACGTTCAAGGATTTCTGGGGAAGGCCCAAGGCGCGCGCGGTCGACAACGTCGACTTCGAGGTGCGCCGCGGCGAGGTGTTCGGGCTGCTCGGGCCGAACGGCTCCGGCAAATCCACGACCATCAAGATGCTGCTCGGCCTGCTCTACCCGACCAAGGGCCAGGTCACCGTCTTCGGCGAATCGCCGCGCGACGTGAAGACCAAGGCGCGCATCGGTTACCTGCCCGAGGAGAGCTACCTCTACCGCTATCTCAGCCCCGGCGAGACGCTCGATTTCTTCGGCAACCTCTTCGCGCTCGACGCCGGCGACCGGCAGAAGCGCACGGAACAGCTCATCGAGATGGTCGGGCTCGGCAACGCGAGGACGCGAACCGTCGGCGAGTTCTCCAAGGGCATGCAGCGCCGTATCGGCCTCGCCCAGGCCCTCATCAACGACCCCGACCTCGTCATCCTCGACGAACCGACCGCGGGCCTCGACCCGATCGGGTGCCGCGAGATCAAGGACCTCATCCGCGCGCTCGCGAAACGCGGCAAGACGGTGATCCTCAGCTCGCATCTGTTGGCCGATGTCGAGGACGTCTGCGACCGCGTCGTGATCTACTACGGCGGCAAGATCCAGGCGAAGGGCACGCTCAAGGAACTGCTCGCCGCCCCCGACGAGATCCGCATCACCTCGCCGGTCCTGAGCCGCGAGACGACCGAGAAGGTGCTGGCGCTCCTGCGCGCCGAGGTGGGCGACACCGTCCGGCTGGAGAACCCGACGCAAAACCTCGAGAACTACTTCCTGGGCGTCGTCGAGCGGGCCCGCGCGCAGGCGCAGACCAGCGGCGCGACCAGCGGCAATTCGGTGGCGGCCTTCATCCGCGGCGGCGCGGAGGCCGGCGCGACCCGGTCGGACAACGTGCTCGACCGGCTCACCAAGCCGACCGTTGCGCCGGTCGCTGCCCCGGCCGCGCCCGTTGCGGTCCCCGAGACGCGGGTGGATTCGGTGAAGCTCGCCGCGCTCACCAAGGCCGAGCCGCCGGCTCCCGCACCGGAGCCGGTCTCTTTGGCTCCGTCGCCCGCTCCCGCGAAGCCGGTCGATCTGGGCAAGGCGAACGAGAAGCTCTCCGGGCTGCTCGGCGGCAAGAAGCCCTGATCGTCGAGGACCGCCATGACCCGTCGCTTCGAGATCTACCAGGATGCCGAGAACCATCGGCTCGTGGTGCCGTGCGGTTTCTCTCCCACGGCGGCGGTGTTGGATTGGATCTGGGCCCTGTGGCTCCGGCTGTGGATGGAGGGCCTGGCCCTGTTCATCGTCAACGGGCTCACGACCTACCTGCTCTACATCGGTGGTGCCGGCTGGCCGGCCGGGCTGTTCGTCCAAGCCGTCCAAGGCATCGGCGTCGGGTTGGCCGCCCGCAAGCTGCGGTCGATGTCCGCCGAGCGACGCGGGTACTCGTATCTGTGCACGGTCGATGCCGTGGATCCGGCGAACGCGCTTTCCAAGCTCGCCGCGGTCGGCGGGATCCCGCTCCCGGAATGGCGGGCGCGGCGCTTGTCGTCGTTGCCCGATCTGGCGCCCCGCGGGCTGCAGCCGCTCCTCGCCGTCGCCCGGCTCACGCTGAAGGCCGCCTTCCGCTTCAAGCTCGTGCTCGTCCTGCTCGGGCTCCTGCTCGCCGCGGTCGTCGCGCTGCCCGGGATGATCAAGCACGACGGTTCCGCGCAGGGGTTCACGCAGATCCTCATCACCTACACGCTCTCGGCGATCACGGCGCTGCTCGGCTTCGCCACGCTCTGGCTCGCGTGCGGGTCGTTGGCCCGCGAGGTGGAAGATTTCACGATGCAGCTCGTCTGCACCAAGCCGGTGGC